>NZ_JBHVXZ010000040.1:26609-76478 GCF_042881395.1 Amycolatopsis sp. NPDC058278
CACCCCCAGCGGCGGTGCGGGCGTTCCGGCTTCGACCCGGGTGGACTTCGTAGCGCGAGGGGGGTTTTCCGGGGGTGTGCAGCCGGGCGCGGACCGCGGTCCGCGCCCGGTGCAGGTGGGATTTCATCGCCGCGGTGCTGAGCCCGAGCGCGCCGGCGACCGCCCGTCCCGGGTGCCCGAGGACATCGCGCATGACGAGCACGCGGCGCTGGACGTCCGGCAGCGCCCGGATGGCTTCGGCGACGCGCTCGGCTTCGAGCCGCCGGAGGACCTCGTCTTCGGCCGACGCGGCCAGGCCGGGGTCGGCGGCGTCCTCGAACAGCCGCCGGGCGCGGCGCAGGCACTCGTTCCGGACGATCCGGAACATCCACGACGCCAGCGCGGCCGAGGCCCGCAGGGAACCGATCTTGCGGTAGAGGACGAGCAGGGCCTCCTGCGCCGCGTCCTCGGCGTCCTGCGGCGACGCGCAGAGGTGGTCGGCGAAGCGCCGCACGTGCGGATGGGCCCCGTGCACGACCGCCGTGATCGACTCGAGGTCGCCACCCCGCGCCGCTTCGACGAGCCGCTCGCTGACCCAACCCATCGCATCTCTCCCTGTCGGTGTGACCACACCCCATAAGAGGCTCCGGCACCCCGAAAGGATTCACCACCGGTCCGGGACGGCGGTCCGGCGGCGGGTCTCGTCGCTCAGCGTGTCCGGGCCCGGGTGCTTCCGGACCGCCTCCCGCTCGCGGCGGGCAGCGCCGGTGGCGCGCCGTCGCTCCGGGAGGTCGCGTCGTCGCCTTTCCCGCCCTCCGCCCGGAAACGCCGAACATCGAAATCCCCGATTTCGTGATCAATGGACATCGTCACTTGTTCCCGTTACAACGCATAATTGAGGTTCACTCGATCGTGTGATACTGAAATTCTGGCTCTCGTGCTGGTTGGCCAAGAGTAATGGCGTCGGTAAGGTCGTCCCGTGGAGAGCAACCCGAATGGTTGACTATTTCGCCACTCGCCTTCCGTGATTCCGGAGCAGAAAGAAACAGCCTTGGATTTCGAAGCACTGGCCGGCGAGCTGCGGAACCTGCGGGAGAACGTCGCCGGGGTGACCGACACGGTGCTGGCCGCGGTCGACGGCATCCCGATCATCGCCGACGCCGCCGACGACATCGATCCGGCGAAGATCTCCGCGCTCGCCGCGGCCGATCTCGGGATCGCCCGGCAGGCCGCCGAAATCACCGGCAAGGGCACGCTCAACCAGACCGTGGTGTTCGGCAGCGAAGGCTACATGGCCGTCTACGCCATCGGGCGGCTGGCGCTGATGGTCGTGCTGGGCGACAAGGGCCTGAACGTCGGGCGCCTGCTGTTCGAAGCCCGGCCCGTCATCGAGCGGATCGGCTCGATCCTGGCCGCGTAGCACGCCGGCCGACCACCCGTTTCACCGAGAGGAAGCAGCACGATGATGAACATCGATACGGCACTCAAGGAAGCCATGTCGATCAGCGGCGCCGTCGGCGTCGCGCTGGTCGACTACGAAAGCGGGATGTCGCTGGGCACCAGCGGCGGCGGCGAATGGCTCGACCTGGAGGTCGCCGCGGCCGGGAACACCGAAGTGGTGCGGTCGAAACTGCGGGTGATGTCCTCGCTGGCGCTCAACGATTCCATCGAGGACATCCTGATCACCTTGCACCGCCAGTACCACCTGATCCGGCTGATGAATTCGGTGGGTTCCCGGAATTCGCTGTTCCTGTACCTGGTGCTGGACCGCGACCGGGCGAACCTGGCGCTGGCCCGGCACTACCTCAAACGCATCGAAACGGATTTGCAGGTGTAGCCCGGGATGACCGGAGGCGGCTCCCGCGCCGCACTCGTCGTCGGCTCGGCGTTCGTGCACGACATCGGTTCCCTGTTCCCCGTGACGATGAACCTCGCCGGTGAGGAGCTGGCGTTCACGTTCGTGTCGTCCTGCCCGTCACCCGACGCCGTCGCGGAGTGGGTCCGGCTGCGCTCGGGCACCGTCGTGGCCGGCCGGGTGCCGCGCTTCTTCGTCGACGCGAACGGGCGGCGGATCCGCGTCGAGCTGGCCGGATCGGCGATCCGCGCCCTGGTCGTCCTCGCCGACGAGGTGACCGCCGCACCGGCGTCCGTCCCGCAGCTCGGCCGCTGGCAGGACCAGATGCCCTGCCGCGTGCGGGGCGCGATGGACGAGCTCGCGCGGATGCTGTCGCGCTGCCACCACCGCGCGGGCGGCGCCGCGCCGCTGATCGACCTGGAACTGGCCTACCGGCCGGACCGCGAATACGAGACGCGGCTGGCCGGCGCGCACGAACGGGTGCGGGCCTACATCGCGCCGGTCCGCCCGGTGCTGGCCATGCGCTGGCGCTCGGCGACGGCGGCCCAGCGCAAGGCGTTCCTGGCGGAGATCCCGGACGATGCACCGGTCCGGGGCTGGCTCCGGCGGCGCCGGACCACGCGGATCATGGGAATGGAGGTGGAGGTCTCACCCTGACCGGCGCCCCTCGGGGCAGCACCGCACCGGCGGGGCGGCCGTCCTGCGCCCCGCCGGCGGACCGGTCACCGCAGCTTGCCGAAGAACGCCCGGACGTCGCCCACCAGCAGATCGGGTGCCTCCATCGCCGCGAAGTGGCCGCCCCGGCCGAACTCGGACCAGTGGACGATGGTGTGCTCGCGGTCCAGCGCGCCGCGGATCGACACGTCCAGCGGGAACACCGCGACCCCGGTCGGCACCGGAGACCGCTCGCTCGCGCCCCACGCGCCCGCGTGCGCGGTCTCGTAGTAGCAGTTGGCCGACGACCCGCCGGTGCCGGTCAGCCAGTAGAGCATCACGTTGGTGAGCAACAGGTCGCGGTCCACCGCGTCCTCCGGGAGCTCGGCGGCCGGGTCGGTCCACTCCTTGAACTTCTCCACGATCCAGGCCAGCTGCCCCACCGGGGAATCGTGCAGCCCGTGCGCCAGCGTCTGCGGCCGGGTCGTCTGCATCGCCACGTACCCGGACTGTTCGGTCCGCAGGTACGCGAAGTGCTCCAGCCGCGCCTTCTCGGCCTCGGTCAGCTCGGCGCCGTCGTCCGGCGCGCCGAACGCGGCGAGCCCGTTGGCGTGCACGCCAACGACCTTGTCCGGGGCGAGCCGGCCGAGGCCCGGGCCGACGACGGCGCCGGTGTCGCCGCCCTGCGCGCCGTAGCGGTCGTAGCCGAGCCGGTGCATCAGCTCGGCGAACGCGCGGGTGATCCGGCCGGTGTCCCAGCCCGTCTCGCGGGTCGGCCCGGAGAAGGCGGTGCCGGGGATCGAGGGGATCACCAGGTGGAACGCGTCCGCCGGGTCACCTCCGTGGGCGCGCGGGTCGGTCAGCGGGCCGATCACGTTCAGGAACTCGACGATCGAACCGGGCCAGCCGTGGATCAGGATCAGCGGCAGGGCGTCCGGCTCGGGGGAGCGGACGTGCAGGAAGTGGATGTCCTGCCCGTCGATCTCGGTGACGAACTGGGGAAACGCGTTCAGCTTCCGCTCGTGGGCGCGCCAGTCGTAGCCGTCGCGCCAGTACCCGGCCAGCTCCTTGAGGTAGCTCACCGGTACCCCGCGGCTCCAGCCCGCGCCGGGCAGGTCCGCCGCCCACCGGGTGCGGGTGAGCCGGTCGCGCAGGTCGTCCAGGTCGGCCTGGGGGACGTCGATGGTGAAGGGCCGGATCTCTTCGTTGTTCCGCATGCCTCCAACCTAGGAGCCGGTTAGGTCAGCTCCGGTCCTAGGCGAAGAGCAGAATGAGCCGCATGCGGGAAACCTCGGCACGGCTGCTGCGGCTGCTTTCGCTCCTGCAGACCCGGCGCGACCGGTCCGGAGCGGAACTGGCCGAACGCCTCGACATCACCCCGCGGACCGTGCGCCGCGACATCGAACGGCTGCGCGCGCTCGGCTACCCGGTGCTGGCCACCGCGGGCACCGCCGGCTACCGGCTGGGCGCCGGCGCGGACCTGCCGCCGCTGCTGCTCGACGACGACGAAGCCGTCGCCGTCGCGATGGGCCTGCGCACCGCTGCGGGCGGGTCGATCACCGGCATCGAGGAGACGTCGGTGCGCGCGCTGGCCAAGCTCGAACAGGTGCTGCCGTCCCGGCTGCGCCACCGGATCAACGCCCTGCGGTCGGCGACGGTGCCGCTGGCCGGCACCGGCCCCACCGCCGACCCGGACACCCTCACCGCCATCGCCGCCGCCGTCCGCGACTCGGTGCGGCTGCGCTTCGGCTACCGCGCCCACGACGGCACCGAGAGCGTCCGCACGACGGAGCCGCACCGGCTGGTGCACACCGGACGGCGCTGGTACCTCGTCGCCTGGGACGTCGACCGCGCGGACTGGCGCACCTACCGCGTCGACCGCCTCGAACCCCGCACGCCCACCGGGCCGCGGTTCACCCCGCGCACGCCGCCCGCCCCCGATCTCGGCGGCTACACCTCGCGGGCGATCTCGACGTCGGCCTACCGCTACCAGGGCCGGTTCACCCTGCACGTCAGCGCCGAGACCGCGGCCGAGCGGATCGCCCCCACCACCGCGGCGCTGGAACCGATCGACGAGCACAGCTGCACCCTGCGCGCCGGCTCCGACTCGCTCGACGAGCTCGCGATCTACGTCGCCGGCAAGGGCTTCGACTTCCAGGTGCACGAGCCCCCGGAACTCGTCGACCACGTCCGTGCGCTGGCGGCGAGGTTCGGCAAGGCGGCCGGCTGAGCCGAGGTGACCGCGCCGCGCTCCCCGGGGCACCGATTCCTTCGGGGACCGCGCGGAGTCCATGTCTTCGGAAGCGGCGCAGGCGCCGGTGACCGGAGGCGAGGAGACACGAGTGCGCACCAGGACATCACCCACGCCGGTGGCCCCGGCCGCGGGACCGGCACAGCGAAGATGGGTGCTCGTCATCACCTCGGTGGCGTCGCTGATGGTCGTCCTCGACGCGCTGGTCGTGGCGACCGCCCTGCCGGCGATCAGGACCGGCCTCGGCGCGTCGGTCACCGAGCTCGAGTGGACGGTCAACGCCTACGGCCTGAGCTTCGCCGTCCTGCTCATGACGGCGGCGGCGGCCGGTGACCGCTGGGGGCGGCGCCGGGTCTTCGCGGCGGGGGTGACGCTGTTCGCGGCGGCGTCGCTGGTCTGCGCGGTCGCGCCCGGCGTGGCGGTCCTGATCGCCGGGCGGGTGCTGCAGGGCGCCGGGGCCGCGTTCGTCATGCCGCTCGCGCTCGCCCTGCTCGGGGCCGCCTTCCCGGCCGGGCTGCGGCCCAAGGCCCTCGGGGTGTTCGCGAGCGTGAGCGGGGTGGCGGTGCCCCTCGGGCCGCTGCTCGGCGGCGCGGTCGTGGAAGGCATCTCGTGGCCGTGGATCTTCTGGATCAACGTCCCGATCGGGGCGGCGTTGGCGTACTTCGCGCTGACCCGGGTCGAGGAGAGCCACGGCCCGGACCCGGCCCTCGACGTCCCGGGCCTGGTGCTGGCCGGCGCCGGCTCCTTCGGGGTGGTGTGGGGCCTGGTCCAGGGCAACTCGGCCGGCTGGAGCAGCGTGGCCGTGCTGGGGCCGCTGGTGGCCGGGCTGGTGGCGCTCGGCGCATTCGTGGCGTGGCAGCGACGAGCCGCCCACCCGATGCTGCCGCTGCACCTGTTCCGGTCCCGCCGGTTCGCCGCCGGCAACGCCGTGATCTTCTTCCACTGGGCGTCCGCGCTGGGTGCGGTGTTCTTCATGGCCCAATTCCTGCAGGAGGGGCTGGGGTACGGGCCGCTGGCCGCCGGGCTCGGGCTGGCGCCGTGGGGACTGACGACGACGGTCGTCCCGCAGCTGGCGGGCCGGCTGGCCGGCCGGTTCGGCGAGCGGCCGTTCATCGTGGCGGGACTGGGGCTGCACGCCCTCGCCATGGGGTGGATCGCCCTGGTCGCCGGGCCCGGAATCGGCTATGGCGTGATCGTCGTGCCGCTCGTGCTGTCCGGCACGGGGATCGCGATGTGCCTGCCCGCCGCGCAGAGCGCGGTGCTGACGTCCGTCGCGCCGCGGTTCCTCGGCAAGGCCTCCGGCGCCTTCAGCGCGATGCGGCAGCTCGGCGGGGCGTTCGGCGTGGCGCTCCTGGTGGCCGCGTTCTCGCTGACCGGCAGCTACGCGTCGAGGGCCGAGTTTTCCGCCGGGTTCACGGCGGCCGCCGTGGGCAGCGCCGTGCTCGCCGCGGCCGGCGCGCTGGCCGGTTCCGTCATTCCCCGCCGTGAAACGAAGGAGTAGAGCCATGTCCGAGCCGAAAGCCGTTCTGTTGCGCGAACTGCACCACGGGAAGCTGCTGGTGCTGCCGAACGCGTGGGACGAGGCGAGCGCGGAACTCGTCGTCCACATGGGATTCCCGGTCGTGGCGACGTCCAGCGCCGCGGTGGCCGGTGCGCTGGGGCACGAAGACGGCGAACGGGCGCCGTGGCGCGAGATGTTCGCCGCCGTGGCGCGGATCGCCCGCGCGGTGCCGGTTCCGGTGACGGTGGACGCCGAGGCGGGCTACGGCCTGGAGCCGGACCAGCTCGTGGCCGAGCTGCTGGCCGCCGGGGCCGTGGGCTGCAACCTCGAAGACACCGACCACCGGGCCGGGGGACTGGTGCCCGCGGCGGCCCAGGCTGACCGGCTGGCCGCGATCCGCGCGGCGGCCGGGGAGTCCTTGGTGCTCAACGCGCGGATCGACACTTTCCTGCCGCCGAGCGGGTTTTCGGGAGCCGAGCGGACGGACGAGGCGATCCGGCGCGGGCGGCTGTATCGCGAGGCCGGAGCGGATTGTGTCTACCCGATCGGTATTTCGACCGCGGCCGACCTCGGGAAGGTGGTCGCCGGCGTGCCCGGGCCGGTCAACGGGAACACAGGCGCGGAGCTGGATTTGGCCACCCTGGCGGCGCTGGGGGTCGCCAGGGTGTCCTTCGGACCGCGGTTCTACCGCGTGGGGATGGCGGCGATGCGCGGCGGGCTCGAAGAGCTGCGCCGCGCGGCGGGGATGGAGGTACCCGGTGCCCGGGCCACCGGCCGATGAGGCGATGCTCGCCGCCGCGCTCGAGCACGCCGTCGCGTCGGCGGCCGGGGTCGGTCTCGCCGATCTCGGCCGGCCCTCGGCCTGCGACGGCTGGACCGTCGCCGACGCGCTTGCCCACCTCACGGGGTCCCTCCGCTGCGTGGCCACCGCACTCGCGTCCGGCGTCGTGCCGCCGGAGACACCGGCGCGGACCGGACCGGTCACCGCCCGGTGCCTCCGGCGCGATCTCGGCGACGCCGCGGCCGCGCTCACGGCCGCGGCAAGGGATCTTCGCGGCCGGCGCGCGGTCGCCGTCGACGGGCTGGCGCTGCCGTGTCACCAGCTGATCGTCGTGGGCGCCATCGAAGCCGCCGTCCACGGCTGGGACGCCGACCCGGCCCGGCCGATCCCCGGCGAGCTCGCCACCCGGTTGCTCGCCGAACTGCCGTCGGTGCTCGACGGCGGCACGCGCCGGGGGGTGTTCGCCGAGCCCGTCACCCTGCCGCCGGGGCGTCCTCCCGGTGTCCGGCTGCTCGCCGCCCTCGGGCGGGATGATCGACGATGTCCATGACGAACGAGGAGCGTGTGGTGTCTTCCGAGGAGCGGCTGCGGGACGAGTTCGGCTCGCTGCGCCCGGCGCTGGTCGCGCACTGCTACCGAATGACCGGGTCCTACCAGGACGCCGAAGACGTCGTCCAGGAGACCTACCTCAAGGCCGCCCGGGGCGTGGACGCCTTCGAAGGGCGGTCGTCCCTCAAGACGTGGCTCTACCGGATCGCCACCAACACCTGCCTCACCGAGCTGAACCACCGCAGCCGGCGGGTGCTGCCCGCCGGGCTCGGCGCACCGTCCGACGATCCGGGGGCGCGGGTCTTCGCCGACGACTCGGTCGCGTGGCTCGGGCCGCTGCCCGACGCCGTGCTCGGCGATCCGGGGGAGGTCGTGGTGCGGCGCGAGTCGGTCCGGCTGGCGCTGGTCGCGGCCCTGCAGCACCTCCCGGCGCGGCAGCGCGCCGCGTTCCTGCTGCGCGAAGTCCTCTCGTGGTCGGCCGCCGAAATCGCGGACGTCCTCGGCATCAGCGTGCCCGCGGTGAAGAGCCTCCTGCAGCGGGCCCGCGTCCGGCTCGACGAACTGGACCTCGACGGCCGGCCGGAGCCGCCCGGCCCGCAGGACGAGCGCGCGCTGCTCGACCGCTACATCGCGGCGTTCGAGGCCGAGGACACCGCGGCGCTGCGCACCGTCATCCAGGACGACTTCAGCCTCGAAGCGGTGCCGCACCCGGTCTGGTTCCGCGGCGTGGCCGTGTGCCTGCCGTTCCTGGAGCGGGCCTTCACCGCCCCGGGCGGCGCGGCCCGGCTGCTGCCCACCCGAGCCAACGGCCAGCCCGCCGCGGGCAGCTACCGTCCCGACGCCACGGGCGTCCGGCGCGCCGACGGACTGTGGGTGTTCACGGTGACCGACGGCCGCTTTTCCCGGGCGGTCAAGTTCCACGACCCCCGGCTGGTGACGGCGGCCGGGTTGCCCGGCCGGCTCTAGTGGGCGAGCAGCTTCACGCCCACGACGGCGAGGGCGATCGCCACCTCGACGACGAAGAGCAGCAGCTTGACCGGCCACCGGACGGCCGTGCGCCGCGTCGCGAGCAGGGCCAGTACGGCGATCGTGAGCACGAGCGACAGGGCGGCGAGCCACAGCGCGGTGCTCAGCGGCAGCCAGCCCAGTGCCGCGGCACCGACGCTGAGCAGCGGCAGCAGGGCGGTTTCCAGGACGTGGCTCGCCGCCTTGAGGATGTGGCGCAGATCGGGGCCGCGGGGAAACCGGCCATGGGCGATGCGGTGGGCGCTCACGTCCGCGAACCCGCCCGCCAGGCAGAGCGCGCCCATGGCGGACGCGATGTCCGCGACGGCCTCCGGCGCCGATGTCTCGTTCGCGTAGCTCACCAGGACCAGCACGGTCGACAGGCCGACCAGCGTCGCATACACACGTTCCCGCAGGGCGGACACGACGGCTTGGCTCATGGTGAGGAACCTTAAACGGCCTTGCGCTCCTTGATCCGGCGGACCACGAACAGTCCGATCGCGACGATGACGATCGCCAGGACGGCGTACTGGAAGAACCCGGCGTACCGCTCGACCAGCGGCCAGTTCTCGCCGAGCAGGTAGCCCGCGACGACGAACCCGGTGTTCCAGATCAGGCTGCCCGCCGTGGTGTAGAGCAGGAACCGCCCGAACGGCATCCGTTCGACCCCGGCGGGAACGGAGATGAAGCTCCGGAAGACCGGGATCATCCGGCCGAAGAAGACGGCCTTGCCGCCGTGGCGGGCGAACCAGGCGGCGGTGCGGTCGAAGTCGGCGGCCTTGACCAGTGGGAGCCGGCCGACGAGCCGGCGCGTGCGGTCGTGCCCGAGCCGCAGGCCCAGCAGGTAGACGACGACGGCACCGGCCACGGACCCGAGGGTGGTCCAGAAGAGGGCGCCGCCGAGCGTGAAGGCACCCTGCCCGGCGGCGAACCCGGCGAGCGGCAGGACGAGCTCGCTGGGCAGGGGCGGGAAGAGGTTGTCCAGCCCGACGACGAGGGCGGCGCCGGGACCCCCGAGCGACTCCATCAGCCCGACGGCCCACCCGGCCACCCCGGTCGGTTCTCCGGTGGTGGCCGGGACGGTGGCGGCGCCCGTCATGAGCCGGCGCAGGCCTTGGTCAGGGCCGCCACCTGGTCCGCCTTCTTCTGCACCCAGGCCGCCGGGGTCTTCACCAGCTCGTCGGCCGTCGTCTCGCGCAACGTCGTCGCCAAGCCGGTGATCGCTTCGGCCGCCGTGGTGTTCGCCGCCTTCGCGGCCAGCCCCGTCAGCTCGTCCGCCGCCGCGTGGGCCCGGTCGGCCGCCGCCTGGGGGTTCGTCAGGTCCGGGTTCGCCGTGGCGATCCGGACCGCGTCCGCGCAGACCGCGGCCGTCGAGGCCGCGTTGCCCACCTGGCCGGCCGTCTCGGCCACGCCGCAGCCCGTCAGGGTCAGCAGGAGACCTCCGGCGAGGACCGTTGTCTTGAGGCGCATGGTCATTCCTTTCGGGAGACAGCGGAGGTTCGGAGCAGGCTGGCGGTGACCGCCGTCGCGAGGATGGCGCCGACCACGCCCAGCGAGAGCACCGTCGGGATCTTCCAGACGTCCAGCAGCAGCATCTTCACACCGACCCAGACCAGCACCAGCGCCAAGCCGAGCTTCAGGTACACGAACCGGTGCATCACGTCGGCGAGCAGGAAGTACATCGCCCGCAGGCCGAGGACCGCGAAGGCGTTCGACGTGAACACCAGGAACGGTTCCTGGGTGACGGCGAAGATCGCCGGGATCGAGTCGACCGCGAAGACGACGTCGGTGACCTCGATCAGCACCAGGACCGCCAGCAGCGGCGTGGCGACCCAGCGGCCGGCCTGCCGGACCAGGAACTTCCCGCCGTGGTCGCCGTCGGTGGACGGGACGAGCCGGCGGAACGCCCGCAGCACCCGGTTCTGCTCGTAGTCGACCGTCTCGTCCCGGTGCAGCGCCATCCGCACGCCGGTGATGACGAGGAAAGCGCCGAAGACGTAGAGGATCCAGGCGAAGCTCGCGATCAGCACCGAGCCCGCGGCGATGAACACCGCCCGGAACACCAGGGCACCCACCACGCCGTAGAACAGGATGCGTGCTGGTACTCGCGGGGGACCGCGAAGTAGCCGAAGATGATCGCGAACACGAAGACGTTGTCGACCGCCAGGGACTTCTCGATGACGTAGCCGGCGAAGTACTGGCCCGCGAACTCCGCGCCCCAGACCCACCAGACCACGGCGCCGAAGGCGAGCCCGAGCACCACCCACGCGCCGGACCAGGCCAGCGCCGACCGGACGCCGACGACGGGTGTCTTGCGGTGGGCGGCCAGGTCGATCGCGAGCATGGCCAGGATGACGCCGAGCACGGCGGCCCAGGCCCAGATCGGGACGGTCACGAGACACTCCTCCGGTTCGGTGACGAACCGGAGGTCTCCCCGGTCACCTGACGGTGACGCCGGCACCGGGCTGCTCAGGGGCAGCCGGATTGACGATGCCGGACCGGGCGGGTACTCCCCTCCGTGACTCCAGAATGACGAACTGGACTTCGTCTGTCAAGTTCGGACGTCTACTGTGGCCGGTATGGCTTCGTGGACGTTCCTCAGCAACCACGCGCACGTCCTGCTGTGCGTGGCCGCGGATCCCGACCGGACGCTGCACGACATCGCCGAGCGGGTGGGCATCACCGAACGCGGGGTGCAGCTGATCCTCGCGGACCTGATCGCGGAGGGCTACCTCGAGCGCGAGCGCGTCGGACGGCGCAACCACTACAAGATCCACCCGGAAGGCCGGCTGCGCCACCCGCTGGAGGCGCACCACCGGGTGGCCGACCTGGTCGCGGCGCTCGGCCTCGATCCCGGCGAACTCCCGGCACCCGACGCGGCGATCACCCGGCGGCGAGGAGCGGCAGGCTGATCGCCTACCCGAGCCGAGCCGGCGGCACGAACCAGGCCGCGGAGTCGCCCGCCACCCCACCGGCCCCGTCGCCGCCGAGCAGTACCGCACCCCAGCCGCCGGGCGCCGCGAACGGCGTGCTCCCGGTGTTGACCACGCACACCAGCCCGCCGTGCCGGAACGCCAGCACCGCGTCGTCGCCGGTGTCGAGCCACTCCACCGGGCCCGGTGTGCCCGACCGCAGCTCCCGCCGGGCGCGGACGGCGCGGCGGTACAGCTGCAGCATCGAGGCCTCGTCCTGCTCCTGCACGTCCACCGCGTACCGGCCGAACCACGGCGGCTGCGGCAACCACGGCACCCCCGTGCCGAACCCGAACGCCGGGGCGTCCGCCACCCACGGCAGCGGGACCCGGCAGCCGTCGCGGCCCTTCTCCCGGCCTCCGGTGCGGTGGAACACCGGGTCTTGGCGGGCTTCGTCGGGCAGGTCCTGGACCTCCGGCAAGCCGAGTTCTTCGCCCTGGTACAGGAACACCGAGCCGGGCAGGGCCAGCACCAGGAGCAGTGCCGCCCGGGCCCGGCGCTCGCCGAGTTCCGCGTCGACTTCGCCGCGGGGGCGCATCAGGGCCGCGAAGGCGTCGTTGCTCGCCGGGGCGGCCTCGGGGCGGACGATGCCGTAGCGCGTGACCGCCCGGTGGACGTCGTGGTTGGCCAGCGTCCACGCCGCCGGGGCGCCGTGCACCGCGGTGCGGGCCGTGGCGCGTTCGATGGCCCCGCGCAGGGCGCGCGCCTCCCACGGCTGGACGAGCAGGTCGAACGAGAACGCCTGGTGCAGCTCGTCCGGGCGCAGGTAGCGGTCCAGGTCGGCCGGGTCCGGGACCCAGACCTCGCCGACCAGCAGCAGGTCGCGCTCGCGGCCGTAGCCGGCGGCGAGGGCGTGCCAGCGCCGGAAGATGTCGTGCACCTCCGGCCGGTTCCAGCTGTAGGCGTTGTAGCCGCCGTCGGCCGGGTCCCAGTCGCGCAGGGCGGCGTCCTTGACCAGGCCGTGGCACACGTCGATGCGGAACCCGTCCACGCCGCGGTCGAACCAGAACCGCAGGACGTCGTCGAAGTAGGCCAGGACTTCCGGGTTGCGCCAGTCGAAGTCCGGCTGCTCGCGGGTGAACAGGTGCAGGTACCACTGCCCGGGCGTGCCGTCGGGTTCGGTGACCCGGGTCCACGCGGGCCCGCCGAAGACCGACTGCCAGTTGTTGGGCGGCTCGTCGCCCCGGCCGTCACGGAAGACGAACCGCGCGCGCTCGGGGGAGCCGGGGCCGGCGGCCAGGGCCGCGGTGAACCAGGGGTGGCGCTCCGAGCAGTGGTTGGGCACCAGGTCCATGAGGATCCGCAGGCCGCGGGCGTGCGCCTCGGAGACCAGGCGGTCGAACGTCTCGAGGCTGCCGTACTCCGGGTTGATGCCGTGGTAGTCGGCGATGTCGTAGCCGTGATCGGCCTGCGGCGAGGGGTAGCAGGGGTTCAGCCAGATCGCGTCGGCGCCGAGCCCGGCGATGTGGCCGAGCCGCCGGATCACCCCGCCGAGGTCACCGACCCCGTCGCCGTCGCTGTCGGCGAAGGAACGGACGTAGAGCTGGTACACCACCGCGTCGTCCCAGAACGAGCGCGGGCGGGAGGAAGTCGAAGACACCTCGGGATCTTCGCACGCGTGCCCCAGTGCGGATGGTTGACTGGAAGCATGCCGGTGGGGACGCACGAGGTCGAGGTGTTCGAGGGGGCCAGGGGGAGGCTGGAGGCCATCGCCTACCGCCTGCTTGGGTCGGCCGGCGACGCCGAGGACGCCGTTCAGGACACGTTCCTGCGCTGGCAGTCCGCGGACCGGGAGCGCATCGAGACGCCCGAAGCGTGGCTGACCAAGGTGCTCACCAACCTCTGCCTCAACCGGCTCACCTCGGCCCGGGCCCGGCGGGAGACCTACGTCGGCCAGTGGCTGCCCGAACCGGTCTTCGCCGGGGACCGGATGCTCGGTCCCTCCGAGACCGTCGAACAACGTGAATCGGTCTCCATCGCGATGCTCACGCTGATGGAGCGGCTGTCGGCCAAGGAACGCGTCGTGTACGTGCTGCGCGAGGCGTTCGGGTACTCGCACGCCGAGATCGCGGAGGTGCTCGACCTCACCGAGCCGAACTGCCAGCAGATCCACCGGCGGGCCAAGCAGCACCTGGCCGCCGACCGGCGCCGGGTCGAGGTCGACGCCACCGCCGCCCGCAAGATCGTCGAGGAGTTCCTCGCCGCGGCCCTCAGCGGCCGGACCGACGCGCTGGTGAAGCTGCTGGCCGACGACGCGATCCACGCGGGTGACGGTGGTGGCGTGGTCTTCTCGTTGCCGTTGCCGATCACCGGTGCGGTGCGGGTGGCGCGGTTCCTGCGCGGGCTGTTCGAGCCCAACCCCGCCAGGTGGGCGATGATCGGCGGCCGGCCCCTCCTGTTCCCCGGGGTCGCCAACGGCGTGCCCGCGTTGGTGCTGGTGGTCGATGACCGGGTCGCCGCCGTCGTCTCGCTGGAGGTGACCGCAGACGGCATCGCGGCCGTCCACACCCAGGCGAACCCCGGCAAGCTCGAGCGCGCGACGCGCCACTGGGCCACCGGCGACCACGGGGAACCGTTCGCCGACCCCTGGTGACTCAGGTCACACCCCGCAGCTGTCAGGTTTCGCGCCGCTGTCCGGTTCAGGGAGCACACAACGAACCGGACAGGAGCGAAACCATGAAGCACCGCATCGTCGTCCTCGGGGCCGGCTACGCCGGAGCCAACGCCGCCGGCCGGCTCGCCAAGCGGCTGCACCCCGCCGGCACCGAGATCACCCTCGTCAACGCCGACCCCGAGTTCGTCGAGCGCGTCCGCCTGCACCAGCTGGCGACCGGCCAGGACCTGAAGCCCCGCCCGCTGGCCGACGTCTTCGCGGGCACCGGGGTGCAGGTGCGGATCGCGCGGGTCACCGCCGTCGACGCCGAACGCAAGACCGTCGCCCTCGCCGGCGGCGACGAAATCGCCTACGACACCCTCGTCTACGCCCTCGGCAGCACCGCCGGCGACAACGGCGTTCCCGGCGTCGCCGAGCACACCCACCACATCGCGGGCAAGCAGTCCGCGCTGCGGCTGCGGGCGCGGCTGGCCGGGCTCGCCGCGGGCGGCACCGTGCTCGTCGTCGGCGGCGGCCTCACCGGCATCGAAGCCGTCACCGAAATCGCCGAAGCCCGCCCCGACCTCGACGTCGCCCTCGCCGTCCGCGCCGGACTCGGCGACTGGCTGAGCGAGAAGGCGCGCAACCACCTGCGGAAGGCGTTCGACCGGCTCGGCATCACCGTGCACGAAAACACCGCCATCGCCGGCGTAGAGCCGTCCGCCGCGATCACCGCCGAGGGCCGCACGATCCCGGCCCGGGTGACCGTCTGGACGGCCGGGTTCGCCGTCCACCCCATCGCCGCGGCCACCACCCTGGAGGTCTCCGCGACGGGGCAGATCGTCGTCGACGACACGATGCGGTCGGTCTCGCACGCGGACGTCTACGCCGTCGGCGACGCCGCGTTCGCCCACGGCGCGAACGGCCATCCGCTGCGGATGTCCTGCGCCTCGGGCGTTCCCTCGGCCTACCAGGCAGCCGACGCCATCGCCGCCCGGCTGACCGGCCGCCCGCTCCCGGAGAACAAGATCGGCTACACCGCCCAGTGCATCAGCCTCGGGCGTCACGACGCCGTCGTGCAGTGGGTGACCCCGGACGACCAGCCGAAACCGTCCGCCCTCACCGGTAAGGCGGCCGCGCGCGTCAAGGAAATCATCTGCAAGAGCGCGGCCTGGAGCATCTCGCACCCGACCTCGATGGCCCCGTCGCGTCGCCGCCACCCGGTCCTGGCCGGAGAACCGGCCACGACGACCGTCTGATACCGCTGGAGAAGGGAGCCACCACCATGATCCTGCTCACCGGAGCCAACGGCGTCGTGGGACGCCAGGTGCAGAAAATGCTTTCGAACGAGGGTATTCCCGTCACCGCCGTCACCCGCGGCCTCGACGAGGGCCCGCAACCCGGAAACCGGAAAGTCGTTCGGGGCGACCTGTTCGATCCACGGTGGATCGAGGCCGCGCTGGAGGGGGTCGAAGCCGTGCAGATCAGCCCGCGCGCCACCGGCCCCGGCCTCGGCGAGCTGCTGAAGCTGGCCGTCAAGCAAGGCGTGCGGCGCGTGGTGCTCCTGTCGGCCACCACCGTGGAGCACCCCGCGGGGGAAGCCCGCTTCGCGGCTCAGTTCCGGGCCGCCGAGGACCTCGTCACCCGCTCCGGTCTGGAGTGGACGGTCCTGCGCCTGGCCGACTTCGCCGCCAACGCGCTGGCCTGGGTGCCGCAGCTCAAGGCGGGCGACGTGGTGCGCGGCGCGTACGGCCGGGCCGCCAGCTCGCCGATCCACGAAGCCGACATCGCCGCGGTCGCCGTGCGGGCTCTCCGCGGCGCCACCCCGGCGGAGTCGGTCCACACCCTGACCGGACCACAGTCGCTGGACCAGCACGAGAAGGTGCGGCTGATCGGGGCCGCCACCGGGCGGGCACTGTCCTTCCGGGAGCTGTCGCCCGAGCAGGTGCGCCACGGCATGCTCGCGCAGGGTCTACCCGACGAGGTCCCCGCCCGCCTGCTCGGTTCCCTGGCCGACTACAGCGAGCGTCCCGGCCCCACGACCGGCACCGTGGAAGAACTCCTGGGCCGGCCCGCGCTCACCTTCGCCGGCTGGGCGCGCGACAACGCCGCCGCCTTCGGCCGCTGAGCCCGCACCGAGAAGCCGCACCGAGGGCCGGCCCCGCTGCGGCTTCTCCGTCCGTGCGGACCCGGGTCAGCCGCCCGCGGGCAGGCCCGCCCACGCTTCGGTCAGGCTCAGCGGCCGCATCGACAGCGTGTACTCGTACGTGGTGTCCGCCGCCACCTGGCTCTTCTCCCGCACCGGGTTCGGCGTGTCGCCGACGCCGGTGGCCGCGTGGCCGGCGTGCAGCGTGAACCAGCCCGGGTTCCGCTGCAGCTGGAACGGGTACGCCGCCCGGTCCAGGTCGTCGTACGGCGTGACGCTGACGTCCTTCACCCCGCTGACCAGCAGCCCCGACAGCCGGCCGTCGGTCAGCAGCGCCCAGCGGGTGTCGGTGTGGTTGCCGTGGTCCTGCGGGCGGTGGTAGTCCACGTACTGTTCGTCCACAGTGGACTTGTTCACCGCGATCGGCGTGCCGTCCCTGCGGTCGGCGTAGCTCTCGGCGGTCCGGCCGTACCACGCGAACTGCTTGAAGCTGTCCGGGACGCCCAGCGACACCCCGATGCGCGGCAGGTAGTTCAGGGTGCGCACGGTGCCCTGCGGCGTCACCTTGTGGCCGAGGCGCAGCACGCCCGCCGAGTCCACTGTGTAGGTCATGGTCTGGTCGAACCAGGCGCCGGCCACGTCCGGCGCGGCCACCCGGCTGTCCACCACGACGCTGACGCTGCCGCCCGCGCGTTCCACGCGGACTCCGGAGACGGTGGTCCGCAGGCGGTCGAGCCCCAGCTTGCGCCAGTCTTCGCCCTCGGCCCGGCCCCAGGCGAACGTCTCGTTGCTGATCGGGGCGCGCCAGGCGTCGAGCTTCGGCCCGCTCGCCAGCAGTTCCCGGCCCCACGACCGCATCGACGACAGCGTCCCGGTGCGCTTGTCCACCCGGTAGGCGACCGGGCCGGCCTGGGCGGTGACCTCGTCGGTGGTCTCCCGCGCCGTCACCAGGCCCCAGTCGAGCGGCGCCCGGTCGAGGCCGGGCACCCGCGTGCCGCCGAGCGAGAACTGGTCGTGCGCCAGGACGTGCCCCGCGGGCAGCATCGGCCGCGGCGTCTTGACGACCGCCTCGACCGTGAGGAAGCGCTCGCGCTCACCCGCCTTGACCGGCAGGGGGATCCGGCCGGTGGTGGCCGCCGCGACGCGCAGGGGCTGCTCACCGCTCTTGATCGTCTTCGAGCCTTCGGTGACGCGCCACCTGAGGTCGACGTCGCCGGTGTCGCTGAACTGGCGTTCGTTCGTCACCGACAGCACGCCGTCGGCGTAGGCGAACCGCAGCGGCTGGTGCGCCCACGCCATCTGCAGGGTTTCCGGCTGGGGCTTGCGGTCCGAGCCGATCAGTCCGTCCACTCCGGACAGGCTGGAGCCGTAGGACAAGTACGTGCCCCGTTCGGTCACGCTGTCGAAGTCCAGCGCCAGCAGCGCACCGGGCACCGGCTCCGGCCCCGAGAGCTCCGCGGGGTTGAGCGCGCGGTCGTGGATGCGGACGTCGTCCACCACGCCCCGGGCCAGCCAGCCGATGGTCGAGGGGTCGTTCCACGACGTCTCGAAGTCGCGCCCGATGTTCACTTCGGCCGACGAGGTGTCGATCCGGCCGCTGAACGCCTTCTGCGCGACCTCCCGGCCGTCGATGTACAGCCGGAGCGTGGCGCCGTCGTAGGTGCCGCTGACGCGGTGCCAGTTGCCGGAGAAGTCCGCGGGCACCGGCGCCTGCACCGGGATCCACGTACCACTGTGGACGAAGAACTCGAGGGTCGTCTCGTTCTTCATCTTCAGGGAGTACTGGTGGTCGCCCTTGGTGATGATCGGGAACTCGCCGGTCCACTTGCCCGGCTTCACCCACGCGTCCAGTGTCAGCGCCGTCCCGGTGAGGTCCAGCCTGCGGTCGCGGTAGACCTCGGCGAAGTCGTCCAGGCCGGACAGTTCCAGGGCCTTCCCGCGGCGGCCGTCGACGAGTTTCGCCGCGCCGGAGAGGTGGGTGGAAATGCCGTGCCCGGAGACGTCCGGGACCGTGCGGACCGGTTGCCGGATGTTCTGCTCGGCCCAGTCCCAGATGAACCCGCCCTGGGTCTGCGGGTTGGCGCGGATGATGTCCCAGAACTCGCGGAAGTTGCCGAGGCTGTTGCCCATCGCGTGCGCGTACTCGCCGAAGATCAGCGGTTTGGTGGTCTTCTTCGCCTGGTCGGCGAACTTCTCCGGCGACGGGTACCGCGGGCCCCAGACGTCGGCGAAAGGCGCGTCGCCGTCGGGGTTGTTGGACTGGTGGTAGATCGGGCGTGTCGGATCGTGGGCCCGCAGCCAGTCCGCCATCGCGTAGTGGTGGGCCCCCAGGCCGGCTTCGTTGCCGGTGTCCCACAGGAAGACGCTGGGGTGGTTCTTGTCGCGTTCCACCATGCCGATCAGCCGGTCGAGGAACGCGTCACGCCACTCGGGCTGGTTCGCCTGGCACCAGGTGGCGCAGTTCTCGTGGTTGTGCGTCTCGATGTCGACCTCGTCGTCGATCCAGAGGCCGTGCTCGTCCGCCAGCCGGTAGAAGTACGGGTCGGACGGGTAGTGCGACGTGCGGACGGCGTTGACGTTGAGCTGCTCCATCAGCGCCACGTCGCGTTCCTGCGCCGTGCGCGGCACGTGCCGGCCGTGATCGGGGTCGGTTTCGGCGCGGTTGACGCCCTTGAACAGCACGCGCTTGCCGTTGACCAGCAGCTGCTTGTCGCGGATCTCGAGCTCGCGGAAGCCGGTGGTTTCGCGGGTGATGTGCGGGGTCTTGCCGTCCGGGCCGGTGAGGGTCAGCACGGTCGTGTACAGGTTCGGCGTCTCGTCGGTCCACTTGGCGGGGTTCCGCACCGGCAGGGTGAGGGTGACCGCGGCGCCGGTGTCACTCACCTCGACGTCCTGGCTGGTGGCACCGACCTCCTTGCCGGCGGCGTCGCGGAGGCTGAGCCCGACGGTGTGCTTCCCGGTGGTGCCACCCGGTTTGTGCGCGACCTCGACGGCGGCGGAGAGGACGGCGTCGGTGTAGGTCGCGTCGAGGTCGGTCCGCAGCGTGACGTCCCGGACGCTCGTGGCGGGGGTCGAGGTGAGGGTCACGGACCGGAAGATGCCGGCGTAGCGCCACTGGTCGTAGTCCTCGAGATAGGCGCCCGCGCTCCAGCGGTGCACCTGCACGGCGAGCCGGTTGCGGCCGGGTTTCAGCGCGGCGGAGATGTCGAACTCCGCGGGGGTGTAGCCGCCTTGGTCGTAGCCGATGTACCGGCCGTTGACCCAGACGAAGTAGGCCGAGGTCACGCCGTCGAAGCGCAGGGAGGTGCGCCGCCGGGCCCAGTCCGCGGGGAGATCGAAGTCGCGGGTGTAGGCGGCGGTCGGGTTGACGTCCCGGGGCACCTTCGGCGGCGCGTCCGGCTGGATTTCGGTGGCGATGTTGCGGAAGACGGGGTGGTCGAGACCGTCGGTCTGCCAGGTGTGCGGCACGGAGACTTCGCGCCACCCGGACGTGTCGTACCCGGCGGCGTGGAAGCCCGCGGGCACCTGGGCGGGGTTGTCCGCCATGGCGATCCGCCACTTGCCGTCGAGCGTCTTGGTGAACGGCGTCTGTTCCCGTCCCCGGACGGCGGACTCGACGTCGGCGTGCGGAGCGAGGAACGCGTGCGGCGGCTCCTGGCCTTCGCCGACCTTCCGCGGGTCCTCGAGGTAGGCGTAGACGTCGTCGACAGCAGCGTTGCCCTGGCTCGTGGGCACCAGGGTCCCCGCGAGAGCCAACAGAACCACACTCAGAGTGCGCAACCGCACGGGAAGAACCTCCATGTTCCGACAAGACCCGGGCAGAACCCAACAAAATGGAACAGGATGCGCCGGAGGAGGTCAATAGGACATTTGGTGCGGAACAGGGCGCCTTCAGGACGGTGCCGCGGGCAAGGGGACTTCGGCGGTGACGCCGTCGGGCCAGGTGAGGGTGACCTGGCGGCCGTCCGCGGCGACCGCCAGGGACGGGTCGGCGTCATCCGGGCCGCCGCGGTCCAGGACCACGACCGCGGCGAACACGGCTCCCGGCTCCGGCGGCCCGTCGGTCGCGACGAAGGGGGTCGCGGTCCACTCGCCCAGGGGCGAGGTGCCGGACTCGACCGCCACGTCCGCCGTGGTGAAGCCGCGAAGCGGCCGCACCTGCGACCGCAGCTCCGGGGTCCGTGCCGAGGCCGCCCCGGATTCCGGCGGTGTGTCGCCCGAGACCGGCCATCCGCTCAGCCGCAGCGCGGTGAACGAGTCATGCACTGCATCCGGGCGCGGACGGACCGGATCGTCGACGTCGTCGAGGCGCGCGAGGCGCACCTCCACGCCCCGCCGCACCACGGAAGCCACCGTCAGGACCGGCCCCGGCACCAGCGGCCCGCTGCGGCCGGAGCCGTGGTCGGGGGAGTCGTCGCCGGACGTGTCCACCCAGCGGACCCGGCCCTGGGACGCGGCCGCCAGTATCCCGCCCGGCAGCTCGATCGCGTAGCACGTCGAGAACCCCGCCCGGTGGCTCGCGCGGCCGTCCGCGTCCAGCACGACCACCGTGTTGTCGGGGACGGCGGAACCGAGCGGGGGGACGGTTGCCGTCGAATAACCGAGCCGGGCGTAGAGCGGCGCGTCGGCGCGCTGGTCATCCGGGTGCGCGTGGTCCGTGCCGTGGTTGACCACCAGGGCGATGCCGTCGCGACGCCGTCCCGACACCAGCCACCCCGGCGCGGGGACGACGCGGGCGACGTCCCCCGTCTCGATCGGCAGTGGCTCCTCGACGTCCGTCCACACGGGATGGTGGGCGGGCAGGGCCAGCCCCAGCAAGCCTTTGGCGGCCCAGTACGGCGATCCGGGCCCGGAGTACGCCTGGCGCATCGCGGGCCAGGCGTGGTGCCAGCCGAGGTCCAGCAGGCCGTCGGGCGCGCCCCGGTCGGCGAAGTGCCGGACCATCCCGCCGGCCACCCGCCGGGTCAGGCCCGGGGACAGCCCGGACGTCCCGGTGAGGGCGCCGACCCAGAACGGTGCCGCGGCCGCGAACCGGTAGACCAGGCTGCGGCCCTGCAGCAGCGGTGAGCCGTCGCTGCCCACCAGCCGCACGGCGTCGTCGAGGTAGCCCCGGAGGTCCGCGCCCCACTGGTGCCGCAGCGAGCCGGGGCACAGGGTGCCGGTGACGTCGAACAGGTGCGTCCACAGCAGCGGGTACAGGTGCAGGGCCCAGCCCGTGTAGTGGTCGTAGGCGCGCTCGTCGCCGTCGCTGAGCCAGCCGCCCGGCCGCCGCAGCGACGCGTGCACGGCGAGGTCCTCCTCGACGTCCGCCGCCGACCACGGCCCGCCCGCCTCGCGCAGGAACGACTCCACGACGATCCGGAACCAGACCCAGTTGATCGGCGGGTAGGGTTGCCCGATCACCGTCGCGAGCCAGGCGACGACCCGGTCGCGGACGGCGTCGTCGAGCCGGTCCCACAGCCAGGGCCGGGTCAGCTGCAGCACCAGCGCGATCGACGCGGCCTCCACTTTGGACTGACCGAGCTCGTCGGGGCGCGGCCACGCCTCGGGTGACGCCGGATCGGTCCCGGCGGCCAGCCCGCGCGCGTAGTGCTCCAGCAGACCGGCCGGATCCGCGCCGCCCTCCCCGGCGACGCGGAAGCCCGCGATGAGGAACGTCCTGGCGAACCCCTCGAGGCCGTCCGAGACGCGCCCGTTGCGGCTGGCCGGCCCGGGCAGGTCGATCCGGGCACCCGCCGGCGAGCGGTGCTTCCCGGCCGCCGCGAGCAGCCGGTCCGCGTACGCCGCCCAGTGCGCGCGGGTCCAGCCGGTGTACGGCGACAGCCGCCGGTCCTCGACGGCGGTCATGCCTGCACGGCCAGGGAATGCCGGGTCACCGGGGCCCGGGGCGGCAGGCCCGCGGCGTAGCGCTCGAGCTCGCCGAGCGCCTCGGCGCTCATCCGGCGGGTCTCCGAACCGAGCGAGCCCGCCACGTGCGGTGTCAGCACCACGTTGGGCAGGTCGTAGAGCGGGGACCCGGCGGGCAGCGGCTCGGGCTCGGTGACGTCGAGGACGGCGTGCAGGCCGTCGGCGGTGCAGGCGTGCTCGAGGGCCGCGGTGTCGACGAGGGCGCCGCGCGCGGTGTTGATCAGCACCGCGCCGGGCGGCAGGGCGGCCAGCTCGGCGGCGCCGATCATGTGCCGCGTTTCCGGCAGCGAGGGTGCGTGCAGGCTCAGCACGTCCGCTTGGGGCAGGGCTTCCGCCAGCGGTGCGGGCTCGGCCCCGGCCGCGCGGATCTCGCCCGCGTCGGCCACCGGGTCGACGACGAGCACCCGGGCCAGGTCCAGCAGCCGCAGCAGCGCGGCGACCCGGCGGCCGACGCGGGAGAAGCCGACCAGCACCACCGTCCGGTCGCGGCCGGACAGCTCGCCCCGCTGGTCGCGGTAGCTCCAGTCCTCGCGGAACTTCCGGGCGTCGGAGGCCAGGAACGGCACCTTCTTGAACGCCCACAGGATCGCGCCCAGGGTGTACTGGGCGACCGGCTCGGCGTTGGCGTCGGCGGCGGTGGTGACCAGCAGGCCGCGGTCGAACACCGCCGCGCCGACGTGGTCGCGGACGCTGCCGGCCGCGTGCAGCACCGCCCGCAGGTGCGGCGCGGCCCGCAGGACCGCGTCGTCGAGCGGGGGACAGCCCCACGACGTGATCAGCACCTCCACCTCGGCCAGCCGAGCGCGCACCGGCGCCGAGGCGAGTTCGTCGGTGCACAGCGGCTCGCCCAGCCGGGCGGTGGCGCGCAGCCGGGCCAGTTCGGCGGCGCCGAACTGCAGTTCCCTCGTGTCCCGCGCCATCACCAGCAGGGTCTCCGGGCGGCGGGTCACTTGACGCTGCCCGCCGCCAGCCCGGACCGCCATTGCCGGTGCAGCAGGACGAACGCCACGACCAGTGGCAGCACGGCCAGCAGGGAGCCGGTGATGACGAGCGGGTTGTACTGCGGGAACTGGGTGACGCGCGTGCTCCACTGGTACAGGCCGAGGCTCATCGGGAACAGTTTCGGGTCGGTGAGCATCACCAGCGGCAGGAAGAAGTTGTTCCAGATCCCGACGAACTGGAACAGGAAGATGGTGACCAGGCCGGGCCGCATCATCGGCAGCGCGATGGTGAAGAACGTCCGCAGCTCGCCCGCGCCGTCGGTCCGGGCCGCTTCGAGCACCTCGCCGGGCACCGCGGCTTCGGCGTAGACACGGGCGAGGTAGACGCCGAAGGGGTTGGTGAGCAGGGGGATGAACACCGCCCAGAACGTGCCGACCACCTGCAGCTGCGAGGCCAGCAGGTACAGCGGCAGGGCCAGTGCGGTGGTCGGCACGAGGACCCCGGTCAGCGTCACCGCGAACAGCGCGCGGCGGCCCGGGAAGTCGAGCTTCGCGATCGCGTACCCGCAGGCGGCGCAGATCAGCGAGCCGAGCACCGCGCCGAGGCCGGCGTAGAGCAGCGAGTTGCGGATCCAGGCGAGGAAGACCCCGTTCTCCTGGGTGAACAGGGCGCCGATGTTGCTGCCGAGGTTCCACTGCCCGAACTCGAACGCACCGGTCGTGGAGAAGTCGCCGACGGACTTGGTGGCCGAGGTGACCAGCCAGACCAGCGGCAGGACCGCGTACAGGGCGGCCAGCACCAGCAGGACGTGCACGACCGTGCGTGACGTCCACCGCGAACCTGCTTTCCGGGGGTTCCGGGTGGCCGAGCCCCCGGCCCGAGGCGAAGCCTCGGATGTCGCAGCGGCGGGGGACAGGGTCACCGGGACCTCCGGGCGGACAGGCGCATGACCAGCGCCGAGAGCAGGGCGGAAACGACGGCCAGCAGCACGGACGCGGCGGCGGCGCGGCCGTAGTCGTTGGCGATGAACGCGGCCTCGTACACGTAGAGGCTCGGGGACCAGGTGCTCGTCACCGAGCCGGTGAACCCGCGCAGCACCAGGGGTTCGGTGAACAGCTGCAGGGACCCGATGACGGTGAACACGAGGGCGACGAACAGGGTCGGCCGGATCATCGGGACCTTGACCGACCACGCCGTCCGGAAGCCCCCGGCGCCGTCGGCGCGCGCGGCTTCGAGGACGTCACGGGGGACGGCCTGCAGCGCCGTGTAGAAGATGATCATGTTGTAGCCGACCCACTGCCACGTCGCGATGTTCACGATCGAGGGCAGGATGCCGGTCTTGCCCAGCGGGTCGAACGGCAGCAGCGCGGTCAGCCCCGAGTTCGGGCTGTAGAGGTAGGCCCAGATGAGCCCGGTGATCACGGTCGGCACCGCGTAGGGCAGGAAGACCGCCAGTGACCAGACCCGCTTGAGGCGCACGACGGCGGAGTCGATGAGCAGGGCGAGCAGGAGGGCCAGGCCGAGCATGATCGGGATGTGGACCACGACGAACAGCGCCACGTTGCCGAGGCTGGCGTGGAACGCGCTGTCGGTGAGCACGTCGGCGTAGTTGCCGAGCGCGACGAACGCCTGCCGCGGGCCGGAGAAACCCAAGCCGGACAAGCGATCGGTGAACAAGCTCAGGTAGAGCGCGTACCCGATCGGGACGAGCACGGTGGCCGTCAGCAGGATCGCGAACGGCGCCGCCAGCACGAGACCGGCGCGGCCGCGGCCACGGCGGCCCTGCGCCGTGGCACCGGGGCGGGCGGGCGCCGGCACGCTCGCGGCGCGTTCGGGGGTGAGGACGGTCATCAGGCTTTCCCTTCCAGCACGGTCAATCCCCGCTCGCGCAGCTCGGCGACGGCGCCGGCCTGCGTCTGCCGGACGGCGGCGGCCAGGGTCGTGCCGCCGGTCTTCACCCCGCTCATGCGGTCGACGACGGTGGAGAAGATCCGCAGGGCGTTGGGGCCCCACGTCCAGTCCGGGACGCGCCGGGCGGCTTCGTCGAGCACGTCGTACACCGGGGCGCCCAGGAAGTACCCGCCCTTGTAGGCCTGCCGGGCGACGTCCCGGCTCGGCAGGTAGCTGGGGAAAGGCGTGGTGAACGTCGTGCCGATCTTCGCGACGGCGGGGTCGGTGCTCAGCCAGCGCAGGAACTTCACCGCGGCCTCGGGCACCTCGCTTTCGGCGGAGACGGCGAACGCGCTGCCGCCCTGCACGCCGTTGGCCGGGACGCCGTCCCAGGTCGGCATCGTGGTGACCGCCCACCGGTCCTTGTCCTTCGGGATGGACTTCACCAGCGAGCCGACGCTCCAGGAAGCGCCGAGCAGGCCCCAGAGCCGGCCGGTGTGCATCGCCCCGATCCAGTCCTGGTCCCCGGTCGGAGCCGTGGCGACCAGGCCGTCGCGGATCATGCCCTGCCAGTAGTCGGCGGTGCGGAGCGTGCCTTCGCCGCTGATGTTCACCCGCCACGACCCGCCGTCGACCCGCCACCACGGATCGCCCGCCTGCCAGCACATCCCGGCGAAGAAGGAGCCGTCGTTGAGCGGGAACGTCGTCACGCGCGCCGCCGGGTCGGCCTTCTTCACCGCCTGCGCGGCGGTGCGGAACTCGTCCCACGTGCGCGGCACCGCGATCCCGTGCCGGTCGAACAGGTCCTTGCGGTAGTAGAGCACCATCGGGGCGAGGTCCATCGGCACCGCCCAGGTGCGGCCGCCGGGCCGCACGCCCTGCCAGGCCGCGGGGGAGTAGCCGCGCTCCAGGTCCGCGAGGTCGTCGGTGAGGTCCCGCAGGCCGCCCGTGGTGAGCAGCTGCGGCAGGCCCTGGTACTCGGCGTGCAGGATGTCCGGGGCGTTGTGGGCGCGCAACGCGTTGGTCTGCTGGGCGTAGCCGCCCTTCAGGCCGGCCGCGATCACGTTGAGCTCCACCGTGATGTCCGGGTGCGCCGCGTTGAACCCGGCGACGTACTTGTCCATGCCGGTGAGCCAGGACCAGATGCGCACCCGCGTGGCACCGGAGGCCGTGGTCGTCGACGACGCGCAGCCGCCGACCAGTCCACCGGCCGCGAGGGCGGCCGTGGCCGAGAGGAACGTCCGGCGGTTCAGGCCCGCCGATTCCGGAAGCGTCATTGCTCCTCCGTCGAAGTGATGGCTGTCACTGTCGGGCTGTGCCATAGTTCGAGTCAACAATTCAGGTCAAAACCGATCACAAACGATCAGAAGCGAAGGAACACACCGTGGTGTTGCGCTCGCTCTTCGACGGCCGTCCGGTGGTGCGGCCCGCCTTCCCGGACGTGCGCGACCGGGCGGTCTGGGACGCGGCCGACGGCGGTCCGGTGCTCGCGGACGCCCGCGCCCTGCTCGCGCGGCCGGGGCCGGTCCTGGCGGCCACGGCGTGGGCCCGGACGTTCCGCGACGGCGTCCGGACCGATTACGAAGACGCCGCCCGCGAGCTTCGCGAACGCGTCACCACGCTCGTGCTGGCCGCGGTGCTGGCGGCCCCGGAGGAGACGTCGTTCCTCGACGGCGCGATCGACGGCCTGGTGGCGCTGGCCGAAGCGACCACCTGGTGCTGGGCGCCGCACGACCGCCACGCGGCCGCCCGGGGCGAGGTGCTCGCCGATCCCGACGATCCGTTCCTCGACCTGGGCGCGGCCGAAGTCGCGTCGCTGTTCGCCTGGGCCGACCAGGTCCTCGGCCCGCATCTCGACGTCCGTGCCCCGGGCCTGCGCAAGCGTCTGCGCCGGGAGGTCGAACTCCGCGTCCTGACGCCGTTCGAGCGGATCCGCGACTGGCACTGGCTCGGCCTGGACGGCGACGCGCACAACTGGAACCCGTGGATCCACAGCGCCGTCCTCACCGCCGCGCTCCTGCTCGTCGACGACGAAGAACGGCGCCTGCGGCTCGTGCGGCTGGTCGTCGAAGGCCTCGACCACTACCTCGCCGTGCTGCCCGACGACGGCGGCATCGACGAGGGCGTCGCCTACTGGTGGCACGGCGCCTGCCGGCTGCTGGAGTGCCTCGACCTGCTGGCCGACGCGACCGGAGCCGACGCGGGACGGCTTCCCGTGCTGGCGCCGCTGATCCGCTTTCCGCACCGCATGCACCTGGGCGGCGACGCGTACGTCAACACCGGGGACGCCCCGGCCCGCCTGTCACCGGCCCAGCCGTGGCACGTGCTGCACCGGTGGGGCGGGCGGCTCGGCGACGACGACGTCCGGGCGCACGCGGTGAGCCGGGCGCGCGCGAGCGGACGGCTGGTCTGGCCGTCGGCCGGGCTGGGCCGCGCCCTGGCCGGCCTGGCCGACCCGGACTGGCGGAAGGCGACGACCGAGGAGCCCGCGGCGAGCTGGCTGGCCCGCGAGGAGTGGCTGTCGCGGGTGCAGGTGCTCGTGGCCCGGGAGACGGCGGGCACCCCGCACGGGCTGACCGTGGCGGCCAAGGCCGGGCACAACGGCGAGCGGCACAACCACCTCGACGTCGGGTCCTACTGGGTGGCGGTCGACGGGGTGCCGGTGGTGGCCGACGTGGGCCAGCCGACCTACACCGCGGCCAGCTTCGGACCGGACCGGTACCGGGCCTGGGCGCTGCGCAGCGAGTGGCACAACGTCCCCGAGCCGGGCGTCGCGCAGGAACCGGGGGAGGACCGCGGGGCGCGAGACGTCCGGGTCGAGCTCACCACGTCCGCGGCCACGCTGTCCGCGGACCTCGCCGGGGTCTACCCGGGGGTGCCGCGCTGGACCCGCTCGGTGCGGCTGGTCCGCGAACCCCGCGCCCACGTCCTGGTGGAGGACGACGATTCGGTCCGGCCGGTCCGGCTGCGGCACGTCCTCGCCGGTGACGTCGAGCTGGGAGAGGGCGAAGCGTTCGTGTCCCGGGGCGGGCGGCGGGTGCTGCGGCTGAGCTGGGACTCCCGGCACACCACCGCGGAACTCGAGCGGCGGCCGTTGGACGATCCCCTGCTGCGGGCCTCCTGGGGGACGCACCTCGGCCGGCTCACCCTGCTGGTGCGCGAGGGCCCCGCGCGGGTCCGGCTGGAGCAGGTCCGGTGATGCTCGCCTCCGAACGGCACCAGCTGATCCTTTCGGTGGTGCGCGAGCACGGCGCGGTCCGGCTCGCCGAGCTGGTGGAGCGGCTGGGCGTCACCGCGGTCACCGTGCGGCGGGACGTCACCGAGCTGGCCGACCGCGGGCTGCTGACGCGGGTGCACGGCGGGGTCACGCTGACCCGGCCCCGCGGCGGCCACCACGAGCCGGGGCGCGCCGCTTCGGCGTTCGGCCCGGCCGCGCACGGCGCGCTGGTCGGCATGGTCGCGCCGTCGGTCGAGTACTACTGGCCGACGGTGGTCCAGGGTGCGCAGTCCGCGGTGGCCGCCACCGGCGGCCGGCTGGTCCTGCGGGCGTCCAGCTACGACGCGGCCGAGGACCGCCGTCAGATCACCAAGCTCCTCGAACGCGGCGTGCAGACACTGCTGGTCGCCCCGGCCACCAGCGGGCGCGGCGCGCTGGACCTGCTGCGCTGGCTGGGGTCGCTGAGCGTCCCGGTGGTGCTCGTCGAACGCCTGCCGCCGCCGGAGCTGCCGACGCTGGCGCTGGACGCGGCCACCACGGCGCACGCGCTCGGCGCGGGTCTGGCCGTCCGGCACCTGGTTTCCCTCGGCCACCGCGGGGTGGGGCTGGTCACGTCGCGGTCCAGCCCGCACAGCCCGGCGGTGCGCACCGGCTGGCGGGAGACGATCGGCTCCCTGGGCCTGGACGCGGCCACGGCGCTGGACCTCGACGTCCCGGCCTACGGCGCCCCGGGCTGGGCGCGGGAGTACGACGCGCTGCTGGACCGCTGCCGCCGGGCCGGCGTCCGGGCGCTGCTCGTGCACGCCGACCGGGAGGCCATCGGCCTGATCGAGCGGGCGCGCGACGGCGGCATCGCGGTGCCCGGCGAGCTGGCGGTGGTCTCCTACGACGACGAGGTCGCGGCGGCGTCCGACCCGCCGCTGACCGCGGTGTGCCCGCAGAAGCACCGGCTCGGCGCGGTGGCCGCCGAACTCGCGCTGGCCCGGCTCGCCGACACGACCGAGCGGCCCGTGCACCGGCTGCAGCTCTGGCCGACGCTCGTGGTGCGCGAATCGTGCGGAAGCGCACCGGAAGCCACCCCGGAATCCACGCCGCACTGAGGTGGCTCGGTGGCCACGCCCGGGAGCGCCTGGGGCCGGGCAGCGGAGTCCGGTTCAGGAAGTGATCCGGCGGGTGCGCGCGGACGACCGGGGTGCCGGGCGGCGGAGGGCCGCGCGCGTCGTCACCGCCGTGCCGAGGGCGACCACGAGCACCGTGCCCGTCACCAGGACGCGGGTCCGGGACCGGGCGCTGCGGGCCGGGATCACCGCCAGCGGACGGGACACGGCGAGGTCGGTGAGCGTCCGGCCGGCTTCGGCCATCGACGGCCGGGCCGCCGGCTCCGGGCGCACGAGGTCCAGCACGGCGTCGAGGACCGGTCCGCGCGTCCGCGGCGGGACGGCGGTGCCGGGCACCCGCCCTTCGAGCGCGAAATACAGCGTGGCGCCCAGGGAATAGACGTCCGAGGGACATCCCGCGCTCGAACCGCCGGCTGCTTCGGGGGCGGGGAAACCGCCGGTACCCAGCCCGAAGCCGGCGATCTTGGCCGTCCCGTCGGCGGTGACGAGCACCTTGTCCGGGCCGAAGCCGCGGTGGAGGATGCCCTCGGCGTGCGCGGCCGCCAGCGCCGAAGCCAGCTGCGCGCCGAGGGCCGCGACGCGGTCCGGCGGGAAGCTCCCGCGCCGCTCGACCAGCTCGGCCAGGGTGCCGGCCGCCAGGTCCTCCGTCACCACGTACGGCGTCAGGTCGTGCTCGAAGACGTCGTGCACGACGACGACGTGCGGGTGGTGCAGCCGGACGGCCACGCGCGCGTCGCGGATCGCCTTGGCCCGGACGCGGTCGGAATGGGCCGCGTCGAACGGGCACCCGGGCGGCAGCTGTTCGACGACGACGAACCGGTCCAGCAATTGGTCCTTGGCCCGCCAGGCCGTGCCGCCGGGATGGCGGCCGGCCGGTTCGAGCAGCCGGTACCGCCCGGCCAATGCACCCTTTTTCGCTGCCACCCGTAATCCCCTGTCGACGTCGACGATCCCTCGAAAGGAAATACGGCCACCGCGCGGTTCGGGTTCGGTCAGGACCTCGATTTTCCGGGAATTCTCACCCTCCGGAAAACGCCGCCCCTTCCCGGACGGCGGGGGCGGCGGCGGTGCTTTCCCCGGTGACGAGCGCGGGGAACACGGTGCCGGGCTCGGCCGGTCCGCCGTCGAGCTGGCGCACCGCCCGCCGGACGGCCAAGGCGCCCAGTTCGGCTGCCGGGAGCACCACCGCGGTGGGCCGGATCCGCTGCTGCCCCGCCACCGTGTCCGAGCAGACCGCGACGACGGAGACGTCGCCGGGGACCTGCCGCCCGCGTTGCCGCAGGGTGCCCATGACCAGGGGAAGGGCGGCTTCGTCGTGCACGACCAGCGCGGTCGGGCCGCCGTCGGCGAGTAGCTCGTCCAGGCAGCGGGCGACGTCTTCGGCGGCCGGCGCGCAGGGCCGGGAGATCGCTTTCACGTCGAGCTCCCCGGCCGCGGCTTGGAAGCTCTCCTCGAAGCCCTTCAGGTACCGGAGCCGCTGGCCGGGCAGCGCGGCCGCCGGCCCGAGGTGGGCGACCGACCGGTGGCCCAGGTCGGCCAGGTGGGTGAGGCAGCCCCGGCCGGCCGGGGCGAAGTCGAGCGTCAGCGACGCCAGCCCGCGGTACTGCCCCGGCGCGCCGACCAGCACCGCGGGCCGGCCGGAGGCCAGCAGGACCGGCACGCGCGGGTCGTCGTCGCCGGCGTCCAGCACGATCACCGCGTCGGCGAGTGCGGCCGACGTCACCCGGTGCAGGCCGGAGGTGCCGTCGTCGTCGGTGACCAGGAGCAGGTCTAAGCCTAGTTCGCGGGCCGCGCCCGCGGCCGCGGAGAAGAACTCCATCTCCAGGCCCAGCTGCCGGTCGCCGAGCGGCGGCACCGCCACCGCGAGGACACCGGCGCGGGGGGACGGCGAGCCGCCGCGGCGCCGGTAGCCGAGGGTGCGGATGGTTTCCTCGACCCGGCGCCGGGTGGCCGGGGAGATCGTCCGCTTCCCGGTGATCACGTAGGACACCGTGCTCGCCGAGACGCCTGCCGCGTTCGCCACGTCGGTGATCGTCACCGCACCACGGCCGCCGCCCGACGGTTCGTCCGCCACGTCGCGGAAATTCGTCATCTTGGTGAGGACTTTCTCGAGACCCATTGTCCGATCCGTTGTCCGGCCGGAAGTTAGCGCTAACAAGAAGGGGTGGATGTCGACCTTAATGCCGGTCAACGCCGCTGGTCAAGCCACCTTCGTCGGATGATCGAAAACGATCGGATGCCGATTCATTCCCCGGGGCGGCAGTCGGTCACCGGCATCCCGCGGTTGCCGCCGCGGGCCAGGGCGATGAAGCCGAAGGTGGTCGATTCGCCCGGCTTCAGCACCGCATTCCACTCGGCGTTCGCGATCGCCGCGGTGGCGCCGGTCCGCACGAGCCTGCCGTTCCAGAGGTCGTCGATGCTCGTCCCGGCGGGGGTCGCCCAGCTGACCGTCCACCCGGTGACTTCGGCCCGCCCGCTGTTGCGGACGGTCACCAGCCCCTGGAAGCCGCCGTCCCACGACTTCACCACCTGGTAGCGCGCGGCGCAGCCGGCGGGGCCGGTGGTCCGGGACGCGAGCGGCGCCGCCGACGGGGTCGTGGACGGCGCCGAAGCGAGCTGGGCCGCCGCGCTCGCGGGCTCCCGGCCGGGCGGGATCGACGTCGCCGCCACGACGGCGGCCGCCGTCAACGCCAGCGCCGTCCCGGCGAAGGCCACCCGGGAGCGGCGCCGGCGCACCGGCGCGGGAGCGCTGTCCGCCGGGGCCGCCACCGAGACCACGCCGGGCGTGGTGGAGCGGGTCAGCAGCCGTGCCGCCACGGCCATCGCGGGGCGGGCCGCCGGATCCCGGTGGAGCAGCCGGAGGACGGCGTCGGTGACCGGGCCGCTGGTGGCGGGCGGGGTGATGGCGCCGGCGCCGACGCGCTTGAGCAGGGCCAGCTGGTTTTCGTCGGTGCCGAACGGCGGCCGCCCTTCGAGTGCGGTGTAGAGTGTCGCGCCGAGCGAGTAGACGTCGGAGGGGAAGCCGGGCTCGGCGCCGTCCGCGACTTCCGGGGCGAGGTAGGCCGGCGTGCCGACGACCAGCCCGCGGCCGGTGGCGGTGCCTTCCCCGCGCGCGTGGGCCACCCCGAAGTCGGTGATCTTCGCCGCGCCGTCGGTGGTGATCAGGACGTTGTTGGGGCTGATGTCGCGGTGCACCACGCCTTCCGCGTGCGCCGCGGCCAGCGCCGAGGCGAGCTGGGCGCCCAGTTCGGCCACGTACTCCGGCACCAGCGGACCGTGCTCCTCCAGGAGCTCGGTCAGCGTGCGGGCCGGCAGGTACTCCATCGTGATGTAGGCCGCGGACCCCTGCTCGACGACGTCGTACACGACGACCGCGTGCGGGTGGCGCAGCCGGGCGGTGACCCGGGCCTCCCGGATCGTCCGGTCGCGCGTGCGCTCGGCGGCCGCCGGATCGGCGGGGGAGTCGGGGAAGAGCTGCTTGATCGCGACCAGGCGGTCGAGCCGCTCGTCCTTCGCCCGCCACACGGTCCCCATCGCGCCGTGACCCGCCCGGCCGAGCACGCGGTACCGGCCGGCGATCACTGCCCCTTCGTGCACGCGCACGCTCCCCTCCGTCGTTTCCGTCATCAGGGAACACGGGCGGTTCCGGCGTGCCGTTCGGCTCGACGGACCAATTCACTCACCTGGGTGGGGGTACGAAATGCGTTCGACGTATTCGTTCCGGATGCCGGAAACGGAACCGGCCGCTACGGAAGAAATGGCGATCCGGTTGTGACGGAACGATAACGGTGTCAGTTCGACCGGCAGTTGAGGACCGGGACGGCGGGGTGGGCGGACGTGACGTCCTGGTTGAGCCCGAACGAAGCCGAACCGTCCGGCTCGACGAGGGCGTTCCAGCCGGCGTCGGTGACGGTCACCGCCGAGCCGACCTGGCTCAGGGTGCCGTTCCAGAGGTCCCGGATGCCGGCTCCGCCGGGTTGCACCCAGGTCACCGTCCAGCCGGTGAGCCGCCTCGGCCGGTCGTTGTGCACGGTCACCTGCACCTGGGACCCGCCCGGCCAGGCGTTCGTGATCTCGTAGCGCGCGGTGCACCCGGCGGTGGCGCCGAGCGGTTCGGGTGGTGCGGGCGGCGTGGAACGCCGCGCCGATCCGTCGGGCACGCGAGCCGGCGCCGGGGCCGTGGTGGTGCTGCTGACCGTGTGGTCGGCGGTGATCGTCGTCGGCGGGTGCTCGACGGGGGCCGCGGTGGTGGTCGCGGGCCGGTCGGCGAGGGCGAGGCCGGCCGCCACGCTCACCGACGTCAGGCACGCGGCGGCCCCGGTCACCGCGGCGCGGCGGAACCGGGAGCGGCGGGGCGCGCCGGCCGGGACCGGCTTGCCGACGGCGGCCAGCAGGTCCACCGCCTCCTGCATGGACGGGCGCGCGGCCGGATCGCGTTCGAGCATCCGCATCAGCACGGCGGTCAGCGGGCCGCCGTGGGGCGGCGGGGTGAGCTGGTTCTCGGTGATCCGCCGGAGCAGGGTGATCGGGTCGTCGCTGGTCCCGAACGGCGGCGTGCCCTCCAGCGCCGTGTAGAGCGTGGCGCCGAGCGAATAGACGTCGGACGGCAGCCCCGCTTCGCCACCGCGGGCGACTTCCGGAGCCAGGTAGGGGAGCGTGCCGACGACGACGCCTTCGTCGGCGGCCGGGTGCTCGCCGAGCGCCCGCGACACGCCGAAGTCGGTGATCCGGGCGGTGCCGTCGTCGGTGACGAGCACGTTGTTGGGCGTGACGTCCCGGTGCAGGATCCAGTCGCCGTGCGCGGCGGCCAGTGCCGCGCCGATCTGCCGCCCGAGCCGCAGCACGGTGCACCGGGGCAGCGGCCCGCGTTCGACGAGGAGCTCGGTCAGGGACCGGGCGGGCACGTACTCCATGACCAGGTACATCGAGCCGGCGTCCTCGAACACGTCGTACACCGCGACGGCGTGCGGGTGCCGCAGCCGGGACGCCAGCCGCGCCTCCCGGATCGCCCGCTCGCAGACGTCGCCACCCGCGCCCGGCTCGTGCAGGAACTGCTTCACGGCCACGACGCGGTCCAGCCGCTCGTCCTTCGCCCGCCACACCAGGCTCATCGCGCCGCGGCCGAGGTGCCCCAGGAGCCGGTATCGCCCGTTGACGAGCTGTTCCTCGAAAGCCACCCGTACCCCTGCATCGGTCGATGAAACCGATGCACTTTTTAGCAGAAGACGGGCGTCCGGTGGGGCATCGGGCCGACTGGATCTCCGAACCGTTATCCGGAACGGTGGCGCGCATTCCGGGAATTGGCCGCACGTGCGTCCGAATTCGACGAATTCGGTGGCGGCACGGACGCCGCCGCCGCACAGGCGTACGGTGTGTGTCATTGCGGTTCAACCGGCAGCCGCCCGCCAGCTCCCCCCGCGCGTCCGTCCCGTGGGTGAGCCGGGATACGGGGCCGCTTCCCGGCCTTCCCTCGCTTCGAGGAGGCTTGTGTGCTCGATCAGATCGCTCCTCCGCAGTTTCGCGTCGACGTCCCGTCCGCGATGACCCTGCGGGTGACCGCCACGGCGGAGGCGACGGTCGTCGCGATCCGCGGCGAAATCGACCTGCCGGTGCTGAGCCGGCTCCGCACGCGGCTCGGCGAGGAGATCGACCTCGCCCCGCGGGCCCTGGTGCTGGATCTGCCGGGCGTGTCCTTCTGCGGCGCGGGCGGGATCACAGAGCTGCTGGTGGCGGCCTCGGAGGCGCACGTGAGCGGGGTGCCCTTCGCCATCGCGGCGGCGGGCCGGGCGGTGCGGCGGCCGATCCGGGTACTGGGGCTGGAGCGGCTGCTGCCGGTCCACGAGAGTGTCGAGGCGGCGCTGGACTGGCTGGCCGTGCTGCCCCGGTTGCGGGGGAGCGGGCGGGACTGAACGCGGCCCGGCCGGACGGCGGGCCACGCGGGGAGCGTGGCGGCCGTCATCGCCGGTTCGCGCGCTCCCGCTGGGGCACGACGACGTACTTCGGGTCCTTTGTGGACTCCACGCCCGCCTCGAACACGCCGAAGCGCTGCAACGCGCTCCCGGCGAACAGCGCCGCCCCGGCCGTCGCCGAGACCGCGCGGCTGCGGTGCCCGAGCACCGCGCCCAGCAGTCCCACCGCGGTCAGGCGCTCCGACCACTTCCGCAGCCGGTGTGCCTTGCCCGTCGTGTACGCCTCCGCCGTGAGGCCGAGCCGCTTCTCCAGCACCTTCGACGCCACCAGCTCCGTTGCGGCGCCGAAGGCGGCCAGCGCCCGCGCCGGACCCGCCTCCTCGACCGGGACCAGCACCATCGCGAAGCCGCCCGAACTCGCCGCCGCCGAGCCGGTGAACACGAACGGCAGCGGGCCGTGCGCTTCGTGCCAGGCCGGGACCGCCGTCTGCGACAGCAGCACCGCCGTGTACGACGCGACGGCCGGCGCGATGACCGCCGAAGCCAGCCCGGCCGGCCGGGCGGCCGCGCGCAGGAGCCGGCCCGGCAGGGCGCGGCGCAGCCCGGCGGGCAGCACCTCGGCGGCCGCGGCCACGCCCACCCCCGGGCCGAACGCGCTCAGGATCCAGGTGCCCACGCTCATCGGCGACGTCGGCTTGGCGACGCGCAGCATGTGGTGGAACCGTTCCGGCCGCCCGAGGTCGGCCACCAGCAGGTAGACGCTGGCGAGCAGCGCCGCCAGCGAGCCCGTGCGGCCCACCCGGCGCAGCGCGGGCCGCCCGGTCAGGTCGGCCCCGGCGGCCAGCAGCGACGTGCCCGCCGCGAGCCCGCCGGTGAACAGGTACGCCGGCACCTTCCACTCCCACACCGGCGGCTTGAGCACCGGCCGCCCGTAGTAGGACCGGAACTCGGCGCGGGGCACCATCAGCTCTTCCCCGGACCCGCCGCGCTTGCGGCGGCCGGACCCGCGGGCCCGGGCGTCGCCGCGCGGTTCGCGCGGGGTCACCGGCGCCTCCTGCCGAACGACGCCACCGCGGCGGCGAGCAGTGCCGAGGCCGCCATCCCGGCGTACTTCCACATCGCGGGCAGCTCGCGGGTCGGCACCACCGGATCCGGCGGGAGCCCGTAGACCTCGGGTTCGTCCAGCAGCAGGAAGAACGCGCCGTTGCCGCCGACGCCGTCGGACGGGTCGTGGCCGTAGAGCCGCGCCTCGGGCACACCGCGCTCGTGCAGGTCCTCGACGCGGCGGGCCGCCCGCTCGCGCAGCTCGCCGAGTTCGCCGAACTGGATGGAGTCGGTCGGGCAGGCCTTGGCGCACGCCGGTTCGAGGCCGTCGTGGAGCCGGTCGTAGCAGAGCGTGCACTTCTGCGCCCGCCCATCGCCCGGGCGGCGGTCGATGACGCCGTACGGGCAGCCGGAAACGCAGTAGCCGCAGCCGTTGCAGATGTCCTGCTGCACGACGACCGAGCCGAACTCGGTGCGGAACAGTGCGCCGGTCGGGCAGACGTCGAGGCAGCCGGCGTGGGTGCAGTGCTTGCACACGTCCGACGCCATCAGCCAGCGGAAGTCGGTCCGGCCCTCGGCCCCGGTCGTCGCGCCGGGCAGGTCGAACGACGGCATGCCGAGGTCTTCGGGAGCCCGTGGCAGGGGAGTGGTGCCCAGGCCGCCGCCGCCCCTCGGCGCCTCCCGCAGCTCCTCGGCGACGAAGGCGGTGGTCACGTCGATCGCGGACGGCCCGGTCGGCAGCCCTTCGAGCCCGGGCGACTGGCCGCCGAGCGGGCGCTGCTGCTCGATGAAGGCCACGTGCCGCCACGAGTTCGCGCCGAGCGCGCCGGTGTTGTCGAACGACATCCCGAGCAGGTCGAGCCCGTCTTCGGGGACGTCGTTCCACTCCTTGCAGGCGACTTCGCAGGCCTTGCAGCCGATGCACACGGACGTGTCGGTGAAGAACCCGACGCGCGGCGGGTGCGCGGTGTGCCCGGCCTCACCGGCGACGTCCGGCAGCGGCCCGGAGAGCCGGTTCTCGATGCTCATGGTCGCTCCTCCGTGGCGTGGCCGGGTTCGACGTGCTCGGTGTCGTGCGCGGTGGCGACCCGGGTACCCGTTTCCGGCGTGATGCCCGCCCGCGCGCGGTACTCCTCGAGCAACGCGAGCAGCTCGGCACCGCGCGGCCGCCGCCCGGGCCGGACGTCGCAGGTGGCCACCTTGCTCTCCTGGATGAAGACGTTCGGGTCCAGCACCACGCCGAAGAGGTCGTTGACGACGTCCCGGGACACGAGCCCGGAGCCGCCCCAGTGGTAGGGCATCCACACCTGGTGCACGACCCGGTCCTGCACCCGCAGCGGCGCCATCCGGTCGGTCACGAACACCCGCGCCTCGACGGCCGCCCGCGCGGTGACGACGTGCGCCCAGCCCAGGTGCGCCAGCCCGCGCAGCTTCGCGAGCTCGGGGGAAACCTCGACGAACAGGTCCGGCTGCAGCTCCGACAGGTACGGCAGCGTCCGGCTCATCCCGCCCGCGGTGTGGTGCTCGGTCAGCCGCGCGGCGGTGAACACGAACGGGAACACCTCGCCCCCGTTCTCGGGCGGTGAGGGGTGCGACGGGTTGTCCGTGCGGCCGTAGACCTTCCGCGCCGGATTCCCCTGCTGCGTGTAGAAGGGGTTGCGGAACGGCGATTCGTGCGGCTCGTAGTGCGCTGGCAGCGGCCCGTCGGCCAGCCCCGACGGCGCGAACAGCCACGCCTTGCCGTCGGACTGCATGATGAACGGGTCGTCGCCGCGCAGCGCGGCCGGGCCGACGGCGTCCGGTGGCGGGACGTGGTCGGGCGGCTTGGTCTTCTCGAAGTCGGGGACGTCGTGGCCGGTCCACTCGCCGCGCTCGGCGTCCCACCAGATCAAGGCCTTGCGCTCGCTCCACGGCCGTCCCTGCGGATCGGCCGACGCGCGGTTGTAGAGCACCCGCCGGTCCATCGGCCACACCCAGCCCCACTCGTGGGCGTAGAAGTCCTGCTCGAAGCGGGACTTGCGGCGGGCGGCCTGGTTGACGCCGTCGGCGTAGACACCGCTGTAGATCCAGCACCCGCAGGAGGTGCTGCCGTCGGCCTTGAGGTCCAGGTAGCCCGAGACCTCCTTGCCGGTGGTCAGGTCCTGGCCGTTGATCCGCCGCAGCACGTCCTCGGCGGAGGGCTCGTCACCGTGCACTTCGTAGTCCCAGGCCAGGTCCAGCACCGGCCGGTCGCGCTCGTCTTCCGAGCCCGCCAGCCGCTCGCGGACGAGCCGGCCGAGGTGGTGGAAGAACCACAGCTCCGAGCGCTGGTCCCCGGCCGGCTCGACGGCTTTCTCGCGCCACTGCAGCATGCGCTGGGTCTGGGTGAACGTCCCCTCCTTCTCGACGTGCGAGGCGGCGGGGAAGAAGAACACCTCGGTGCGGCACTGCTCCGGCACGATCTCGCCGGTCTCGATCTCCGGCGCGTCCTTCCAGAAGGTGGCGCTCTCGATCATCGTCAGGTCCCGGACGACCAGCCAGTCGAGGTTGGCCATGCCGAGCCGCTGCAGCCGGCCGTGCGCGGACCCGACGGCCGGGTTCTGCCCGAGCAGGAAGTAGCCGGAGACCTTGCCGTCGACCATGTCCATGACCGTGCGGTAGGTGCCGTGGTCACCGTTGATCCTCGGCAGGTAATCGAAGCAGAAGTCGTTGTCCGGCGTGGCTTTCTCGCCCCAGTACTCCTTGAGCAGCGACACGGTGTAGGCATCGGCGTTGCGCCAGAAGCCCTTCTGCTTGTCGCCGCGGACGCTGTGCAGGTAGTCGTCCAGCGTGGCCTGCTCGGGGGTGGGCATCGGCAGGTAGCCGGGCAGCAGGTTGAACAGCGTCGGGATGTCGGTCGAGCCCTGGATGCTGGCGTGCCCGCGCAGGGCGAACACCCCGCCGCCGGGCCGGCCGATGTTGCCGAGCAGCAGCTGGATGATCGAGCCGGCCCGGATGTACTGGGCGCCGACGCTGTGCTGCGTCCAGCCGACGCTGTAGACGAGCGCGGCGGTGCGTTCGCGGCCCGAGTTGCGGGTCCAGGCGTCACAGACCCGCCGAAAGAGCTCCTTCGGCGTCCCGCAGGTGGCCTCGACCATTTCGGGCGTGTAGCGGGCGAAGTGGCGCTTGAGGATCTGGAACACGCAGCGGGGGTGCTGCAGCGTGGGATCGGCGGCGATCTCCTCGCTGCCGCCTTCGAGCACCGGGCCGCCCGAGCCGTGCTGGTCGGACGCCGACGTCTCCTTGCCGTGCCCGCCGTCCCCGGCCGGCCGGACGCTCTCGTAGTGCCAGGTCGAGGGATCGTAGGCGGCCTTGGCTTCGTCGTAGCCGCTGAAGAGGCCGTCGAGGTCCTCGGTGTCCCGGTAGTCCTCGGACACCAGGAAGGAGGCGTTCGTGTAGGTGACCACGTACTCGCGGAAGTCGAGGTCGTTGCTCAGGATGTGGTGGATCACCCCGCCGAGGAACGCGATGTCGGTGCCGGCGCGCAGCGGGACGTGGGCGTCAGCGAGCGCGCTCGTCCGGGTGAAGCGCGGGTCGATGTGGAACACCTCGGCCCCGCGGGCCTTCGCCTCCATCACCCACTGGAACCCGACCGGGTGCGCCTCGGCCATGTTCGAGCCCATGATGACGACGCAATCGGCGTTCTGCAGGTCCTGCTGGTAGTCCGTCGCGCCACCGCGACCGAAGGAGGTCCCCAGACCGGGAACCGTGGCGGAGTGTCAAATCCGGGCCTGGTTTTCGATCTGGATCGCGCCCAGCGCCGTGAAGAGCTTCTTGATCAGGTAGTTCTCTTCGTTGTCCAGGGTGGCACCGCCGAGGCTGGCCAGCCCCATGGTGCGCCGCAGCGGCTTCCCGTGCTCGTCGGCGTCCTGCCAGCCCTTCCGGCGCGCGTCGAGCACGCGGTCGGCGACCATGTCCATGGCGGTGCCGAGGTCCAGCTCGGTCCATTCGGTGGCGTAGGGCGCGCGGTAGCGGACCTTCTGTTCCCGCTGCGGGCCGGTGACCAGCTGCTTGCTCGCCGAGCCCTTGGGGCAGAGCCGGCCGCGGGAGATGGGGCTGTGCGGGTCGCCTTCGATCTGGACGACCTTCTCGTTCTTCACGAAGACCTGCTGCCCGCAGCCGACGGCGCAGTAGGGGCAGACGGACCTGGCCACCCGGTCGGCGCTCGCGGTCCGCGGAGCGAGGGCTTCGGAGCGCGGCGATTCGGCGGCCTTGCCCCGGCCGAGGGGGTCGCTGCCGGTCAGCTGCCGGTAGACGGGCCAGGATTCGAGCCACTGCCGTGGTCCCACGCCCACCTCCCGACTCCGCCGCGGTCGCCGCTTCCGCTGGGCCGACTACCCGGGGCTTCCCGAGCATAAACCGGTTCGTCCGGAGCCGCCCGCGTGAGCGCTGCAGCCCTGGCACGCGCGGAGGCCGCCACCGGGGTGAACCCGATGGCGGCCTCCGAACAGTTCGCCGTCACGTCGAGAACGGCGACGATGCCCCTTCCGCCCGGGTCCGTCCCCGGCGTCCCGCGGCCGCCAGCGGCTGGGCGATGTCCTCCAGGGACTTGCCCTCGGCGTCCACCGCCAGGAACCGGGCCACCAAGCCGCCCGCGATCATCACGGCCGCTCCCAGCAGGTAGCCGATGAACAGGCGGACCGGGTGGTCGCCGGTGCCGATCAGGGCGCCGTAGATCACCGGGCCCAGCGCGCCGAAGCACTGCGCGATCGCGAAGAACACCGCGATCGCCTTCGCCCTGACCTCCAGCGGGAAGATTTCGCTCACCGTCAGGTAACCCGCGCTCGCGCCGGCGGAGGCGAAGAAGAAGATCACGCACCACGCGATCGTCTGCGTGATCGCGTTGAGCGCGCCCGCGTAGAACAGCACCGCCGTCACCGCCAGCAGGACACCCGACACGATGTACGTCCCGGAGATCATCTTGCGCCGGCCGAGGGTGTCGAACAGGTGGCCGATCGTGAACGGGCCGACCAGGTTGCCCACCGCGAACGCGATCAGGTAGATCGGCGTCGTTTCGGAGGAGACCCCGTAGAACTTGCCGAGCACCAGCGTGTAGGTGAAGAAGATCGCGTTGTAGAGGAACGACTGGCTGATCATCAGCGACGCGCCCAGCACGGCCCTCGACGGGTAGTCGCGGAACAGCACCCTGGCCAGCGCGACGTACCCGATCCGCTCGGCGGGCGTCACCTCGATCGCCTTCTTCTCGTCGACCGGCGGCAGGCTGCGGCCGCCGTGCTCGACCTCCCGCTCGATCTGGGCGATCGACTCCTCGGCCGCGTCCGCCTTGCCGTGCATGATCTGCCACCGCGGGCTCTCCGGCAGGTGCCGCCGCACCAGCAGGATCACCAGCCCGAGCACCGGCCCGATGAGGAAGCCCAGCCGCCAGCCCAGGGAGAGGTCCATCCGGTTGAGCAGGATGTAGGTCCCGATCGTCCCCAGCACCGCCCCGGCCCAGTAGGTGCCGTTGACCGCGATGTCGACCCGGCCCCGGTAGCGGGCCGGGATCAGCTCGTCGATCGCCGAGTTGATGGCCGCGTACTCGCCGCCGATGCCCATCCCGGCCACGAACCGGGTGGCGTAGAGGAAGATCACCCAGCCCGCGCCGTTGCCCAGGGTCAGCGCGGTCAGGCCGCTGCCGACGAGGTAGACGGCCAGGGTCAGCATGAACAGGTTCCGGCGGCCGAGCTTGTCGGAGAGGCTGCCGAAGAACAGCGCCCCGACCACCTCGCCGGCCAGGTAGATCGTCGCCAGCAGCCCGACGGCCGCCGACGACATGTGCAGCGTCTCGGGCTTGGTGAGGGTGTCGGCGACCGCGCTGGCCACCGTGATCTCCAGGCCGTCGAGGATCCAGGCCACCCCGAGGGCGACCACCATCCGGGTGTGGAACGGGGACCAGGGCAACCGGTCGATGCGCGCCGGGATGAGCGTGCGCACCCCGGTGGCCGCCGGATCGGGTGTTGCCGCCATGACAACCTCCTTGTGAGCAGATCGCCCCGCGTGACTTCCCCCGTCTTCGCCTGGTGAAACACGATCGGGTCGACTCCCACGGCTACGGCTTGTGATCAACCGGATACGCTTATTAGCGTGGCGCGCGAGCGGGTCGTGCAGGGCCGCAATGGCTGTCGAGGCCGGCCTTTGACGAAGATGGGGGTGTTTTCGCGTGGCGTCCTTCGGTTCCCGGCCGGGGCGGTTGCGGGTCTCGTGCTCGCACGGAGAGCCGGCGCTCCTGGCCCTGGCCGGTGAGCTCGACGCCGGGACGGTGCTCGTCGTCGTGGGCTCCGTGGCCGCCGCGCTGGCCGGGAGCCCGGAACCGCGGGTGATCGTGCTGGACCTCGCCGGGCTGCACTTCCTCGGCGCGGCAGGCGTTCGCGTGCTGAGCGCGATGACCGATCACGCCGCCGCCCAGAACGCCCGGCTCCGCATCGTCACGGGCGAGAACGCGGTGGTGAGCCGGGCGCTGCGGCTGACCGGGGTGGACCGGGAACTGGACGTCTACCCCGATCGGGGTACGGCGCTGCGCGCCGGCGACGGCCGGGAGTTCCTCCAGCTGACCGCCCGGATGTGGAACACCTGACCGTCTACACCGGACACTTTGGCCACCGGGTTTCCGTGCGGCGGTCCGCACCCGGGCCGCCGCGCGAAACTGCTCAGCGCCGGCCCTTGACCGCCGCGAAGTAGGCGTTCGACGGGCCGGTGAACGACAACACCACGCCGATTACCGCCGCGAGCACCGCGACGTAGCCGCCGACCGTGCTCTGCCCGGTCACCACCGACAGCAGCTGCAGGGCGGCGAGCACCGTCAGCACGATGCGCGCCCAGTTGCGGCCGGCGCGCAGCTTGAACGCGAACAGCAGGTACAACCCCGCGATGACCACCGCGATCACCACCGCGACGATCATCGTGACGTTCACCGCCTGGTCGATCTGCGCGTCGGTGAGGTTGCCGCCGCGTTGTCTGTTCGTGTCGCGCATGGTGGCGGCGATCTTGTCCCGGTTGCCGAAGATCAGCAGGCCCCCGATGAGCCCGATCACCGGCGCGGCGATGAACGCCCAGAAGGCGCCTTCGACCGTGCCCGGCCGGGGTGGAGCGGGCGCCGGGTCCGTCGAAGCGGACGACTGCGGGTAGTTCAGTGATTCACTCATAAAGGATCAAATAGCACTCTTCCGGGTGACCCGCAGGACGAGCGGGCCGGGCCTTCCCGGCCGGACCTTTTCCCGCTCCGGTCCGCGCGCTGGAATTCCCCTTCCGGTCGCCGTTCCACAGTGGATTCGTAAGCGATTCCCCGGTCAGGGGGCGAAAAAGCGCAAGATCCGGTCCGCGGCGGCGGCCGTGCCGGTCACGGCGGTCAGCGGCCGGTGCTGCCGTCGATCAGCTCGCGCAGGATGTCGGCGTGCCCGGCGTGGCGGCCGGTCTCCTCGATCAGGTGAACCAGCGCCCAGCGCATCGACGGCGCGGTGCGGCCGGGGCGGGCCACCGGCGGTGTCAGGTCGGTGCAGGCGTCGATGACCGCGTTCGCCCGCTCGCACGCGGCGCGGTAGTCCGCCACGACCGAGTCCACGGTCTCGTCCGGGCGGGGGCGGAACGTCCCGGGCCAGTCCGCGGTCTCCTCGCCGAGGAACATGAAGCGTTCGACGTGCGCGAGGTGCCGGACCAGGCCCAGCAGCGACGTGCCCGACGGGACGCCGGGCGTCCGGACCTGCGGCTCCGGCACGTCCTGCGCCTTGGCCACCACGGCGGCCCGCAGGTGGTCGAGGAAACCGCGCAGCACGTCCTTTTCGGTCGGTCCGGTGCGTGGGGGCGGGGTGTCCCGCCGTCGGGTTCGGGGCATGGCCGGGCCTTTCAGCGGGTGCGGCGGATCAGCAGGAGGTGGTCGACGACTTCGGCGGTCTGTCCGCCGGGGCCGGTGGCGTGCCGGGCGAGGGCGTCCACGCGCTCGACGGTCCACACCGCGGGATCGAGTGACGGCGCTTCGAGGGGCGGGCAAGCAGCCGGGTCCTGGTTCCACGACCACGGCGCGACGGACCCGTGCTCGACGACCAGCAGCCGGCCGCCGGGCGAGAGCGCCGCCGCGGCCTGCCGCAGCACCCGGTCGCGGGGGAGCGGGAAGGACGTGTGCAGGTAGTGCGCCGAAACGAGGTCGAACGGGTCCGCCGGGAACGTCGCCGCCAGGTCGTGCCGCTCACCGGTGATCCGATCGGCGAGCCCGAGGTCGCGGGCGCGGCGGCCGAGGTGGGCGAGGGCGACGGCGGAGATGTCGGCGGCGGTCACGCGCCAGCCGCGCCGGGCCAGCCACAGCGCGTCCCCGCCGCCGCCGGACCCGAGGTCGAGGGCCCGCCCGGGGGCGAGCCGGGAGACGACCTCGACGAGCCGGACGTTCGCGCGCGGCTCGCCCTCCGGGAGGTGGGCCGCGTAGTGGCCGTCCCAGAACCGGGACGCTTCGGTGGTCGATGTGGTCATGGGTCCACCCTGACCGGCCCTGGCGGTTCCGGCACGGTTTCTTGCGGTTCCGGCAAGATGGCGGAGTGAGCGATGACTTCGAGGACGTGCTGCACGCGGTCGGCCCCCGGCTGCGGGCGCTGCGCCGGCACCGCGGGATGACCCTCGCCGACGTCGCCGCGACCACCGGGGTGTCGGAGAGCACGCTGTCGCGGCTGGAAAGCGGGCAGCGGCGCGCCGGCCTGGAACTCCTGCTGCCGCTGGCCCGCGCCTACGACGTCCCGCTCGACGACCTCGTCGGCGCACCCCGGACCGGCGACCCGCGCATCCACTTCACCCCGATCCACCGCCACGGCATGACGTTCGTGCCGCTGTCCCGGCGGCCCGGCGGCATGCAGGCGTACAAGATGATCATCCCCAGCGCGGACCGGCCCCCGGTGCCGGACCACCAGACCCACGAAGGCCACGAATGGCTGTACGTGCTCCACGGGAACCTGCGGCTGGTCCTCGGCGAGCACGACCTGGTCCTGCCCGCGGGCGAGGCGGCGGAGTTCGACACCACGATCCCGCACTGGCTCGGCAGCGCCGACGGAAAGGCGGTCGAGCTGCTGATCCTGTTCGGCCGCCACGGGGAACGCGCGCATCTGCGCGCCCGCGCGCACTGAACCGGATGGCCGCGATCACCCGGGGGATCCCGGCTACGATCGCCCCGCGCGGCAGGAGATCGAGCGGGCCGGAAGAACGGGATGATGGCGGACCAAGCGGACGAGTGGTACGCGGTGCGGTGCGTTTTCCGGTGGACCGAAGCCGCGGGGCAGCCCTACGAGGAGCGGATCACGCTGTGGCGCGGCTCCGACGCCGTCCTCGCCCGCGCCGAGGCGGAAGCGCGGGAGTACGCGGCGAACACCGGCACCACGTATCTCGGACTCGCGCAGAGCTATGCGACGGGGGAGAAACAGCTGTCCCCGGGTAGCGAGGTGTTCTCGCTGCTCCGCGACAGCGTGTTGCCGCCGGAGGAATACCTGGACCGTCATTTCGACACCGGCGGAGAACGCCAGCACAGCCCCTGACCTGAGGAGTCACGACATTCCACGCGACAGACCCGACGCGCAATGCCCGTTCCGCATCACGCACGGCGACGTGATCCTGCTCGGTTCGCGGGACCTGAACTGGCCCCGGGATCGCGGCACCGACCGTGCCGAAGCGTTCGAGAACGGCACCACGAAGTACGACGCGCAGGCGGAATTCCTGACGGCCCGGTTCGCGATGAGCGACTTCCGGGTGACCGGCACGGAATTCGGCCCCGCCGGCCTGCTCGCCATCGAGGCCGCGAACGACGGCGATCCGATCCGCCTCGAAGTCGTCCCGGACTGCTCGGGGCCGTGGATCGAGAGCTGGCGCCTGTTCGACCTCGGCGACGGCGAACGGCACTTCGTGTACCCGGAAGCAGCCGGCCGGTGAGGCGAGCTGCCACCATCTGTCCCGTCGAAGACCCGCCCCCTGGAGGACATCGATGACCGCACCCGCTCGTGACGCGCTCCTGGCCGTCGCCGCCCTGCTGGCGCCGGACGCCCCGCAGGTGGCCGAGCACGCCGGGGTCGCTCACGACGATCCCGGCGCTTTCCTGCTGGCGCACGCCGAGCGGCTCGATGAGCGCGGGATCGACGAACCCTTCCCGCTGCTGGCGTGGATCGCGCTGGTGAACGCCCTCGCCGATCACGGGCTGCTCGCCGAAGCCGACTGGAAGGAGCCGCCCGGTGAGATCACCGGCCGGCTGCGGGCCCTGCGGTCCGCGCCGCCCGCCGACGAACTCTGGACGTCACTGGCCCGGAGTGGGCTGCCCACCTACGAGTTCCTCGAAGCCGCCGGAAACCGGCTGCACAGCACGGGAACGGCCCTCGCGGTCCTCGACATCGAGTCCGACTGCTACCGCTCGTCCTCCTGCCCGCCGCCCGCGGTGGCGACCTCGCCGCCTTCGCCGCGGCGGCGGGGTTCACCGCCGAGGTGCTCGGCCGCTAGTACTCCAGTTGTAGATCGTGATCTTCGTGGTCGTGGAGTGGTGTGGAGGCGCCGGTGCCAGTGAGCCGAGGAGTGTACCTGCCGAACAGGACCGGTCAGGAGGCCCGTCTGCGAGCGGGTTAAGTGGCCTCAACGCCACCCGACGATTGCGTTGCCGGGCGGAGGAAGGTCCGGTCGAAGCGACGGATGCAGCGGGTCTCGGTGCTGAGCTGTCAGAGCTGCTGAGCTTCCGGATCCTGCCGGGTGGCAGCACGATCGGGATCCACCCCGTCACGTACGTCCCGAACGCGACAGTCTGGCTGGGATCGATCTCATAGCGCGCAGATGACAAGTGATCACGTGAAAGCTTTCCTTCTGGCCCAGTGGGTACCGGTCGCGGTCGGCACCGTCCCCAGCAGTCACTCCGGGGTGCTGACCTGGCCTGCTGGTGCCGGGGCAAGGAGCCCAGCGAGGAGTGCACCGAACTCCTCGGACGCTTCCAGCATCACCATGTGGCCTGTACGGGGAAGCTCGGTGTAACTGGCAGCGGCGGACAGAGCCCAGGCCGGCACGTCCCACCCCGCGCGTGAGCGGGCCCCGGCGACCAGATGGACCGGGACGCGCTCGAACACGTCCCGCAACAGCTGCTGGTAGTCAGGTCCAGCGGTGTACTCGACGACAGCACGAGCCATGGCGTGGATGGTCGAAGCGGGCTGGTAGGCCAGGTCTCGAGTCGCAGAGCGGAGGCGCTCCCTGGTCGGCTCGATGCCGCCGGCACGCAGCCACCGCCCGGGATCGGCACGGTCGGCTTGCACGATCTGCTCCACCTCGGCGGCTGTCTTGGCTGCCAGCTGTTGCGACCAGAAAGCGTCCGCGAGACTGAAGTTGCCCTCGACGCTGACCAGCGATGCGGTCCGCTCCGGGAACCGGTGGGCGAACGCGGCGGCGATCACGCCGCCGACCGAATGCCCGACCAGATGGACGCGACCGCCCGGCAGCGCCTGGTCAACGGCCGCACGCAGGTATTCCACCTGCATGTCGATGGTGATAGTGCCGGGCTCAGCCTGGGCATCGGCCCCGTAACCGTGCAGGTCGGGGCAGAGGGTAGGGGCCGGGTGAAGCGGCGCGAGGGCACGTGGGTCGGCGAATGAGCCGATCAGACCATGAATGAAGATCACTGGCAGCACGGGATGTCACCTTCTCACGGGCTGCCGGGGCTCGTCTACCACGGTCGTCGGAGATGCCGTCTTCGTGGTTGGGGTACGACTCCCGGTCGATCAGGGCGTGCCCGGCGGCGGTGGTGCAGGTCAGAAACACCCCGACCTGAGCGTTCTCGATCCGGCCCGCGGTCCCGGTGTACTGCCGTTGCACCCCGACGGTGTGCACGCCCTTCTTCACGGCGCCGGTCTCGTCCACGACCAGGATCGCGTCGGTGGTCCCCAGGCGCTTCACGGCGACCACAGGGATATCGCCACGGACGGCGTCGGCATCCCACACCGCCTTGCGCAGCAGGTGTCTACGGCCGCACGGACAACCCGTCGCACCCCTCGCCGCCCGAGAACGGGGGCGAGGTGTTCCCGTTCGTGTTCACCGCCGCGCGGCTGACCGAACACCACACCGCGGGCGGGATGATCTTGGACAGTCCTCACAACCGTTCATGATCACTTGGTCGCCGCAGCCCTCTACACGGGCCCCTGACCAGCCAAGATCACGAACTTTGGTGGGAGTACCAGGAAGGCCGCGATCCGGCGTCAGCGGCAGAAAGCCGTGTCCACCGCGGACACCACCGCCCGCGCCGCCTGGTCGGGGTCGCCGAAGGTGCCCGGTAGCGCCGTCACCGCCAGGCCGACCGAACGGCCGTCGTCCGTGGCGCCGCCGCGGGTTTCGAATCCGTGGATGTCGCCGCCGTGGCCCCAGTACACGCCGCCGCAGCTGAGGGGGACGCTGAACAGGCCCAGGCCGTAGCGCCAGCCCGGCAGCACGGGCGCTTCGACCGTCTTGCGCATCTCCGCCAGCTGCGGTGCCGGCAGCAGCCGGCCCGCCAGCAGGGCGCGGGAGAACTGCGCGAGGTCGCCCGGGGTCGAGATCAGCTGGCCGGCCGCCCAGCCCCACGACGGGTCCAGCTCGGTCACGTCGATCACCTCGCCGCCCGAGCGCGCATAGCCCCGCGGGTGCGGGCCCCGGATGGCCCGGTCGCCGGCTTCGGGCCAGTAAGTGTTGCGCAGGCCCGCTTTCCGGATCACGCGCTCGGTGATCTGCTCCGCCACCGGGCGCCCGGTCACCCGCTCGATCAGCAGGCCGGCCAGCACGTAGTTCGTGTTGCTGTACTCCCACTTCGTGCCGGGGGCGAACTTCGCCGGGTGGGCCAGCGCCAGTGCGAGCAGCTCGTGCGGCCGGAAGTACCGGTGCCGCAGCTTCGCGATGTCGTCCAGGCCGAGGTACTCGGTGTAGTTCGGGAGCCCGCTGGTGTGCTGCAGCAGCTGCCGGACGGTGATCGCCGCCCCGCCGGGCACCAGGCCGGGCAGGTACCGTTCGATCGGCGCGTCCAGCACCACCTTGCCCTCGGCCACCAGCTGCAGCACGACGACCGCGGTGAACGTCTTCGTGTTGCTGCCCGCCCGCACCCGCCCGCCGGCCGGGACCGGAACCCGGCTCCCGAGCCGCGCGGAACCGGCGACCAGCGACTCCGTGCGGCCGCCGCGGCTCACCGAGGCGAGCGCCGCCGGGAACTGGCCCACCAGCGCGTCGAGCTTCTCCTGGAGGGCGCCGTTGCGGGGCGGCCCCGCCTCGGCCGTCGTGACCGTCGCGCCCAGCAGGCCCGCCACCGCCAGGACCACCACACCCTTGCGCACCAGGGAACTGCTCATCGTTTCGCTCCTTCACCGCCGGATTCGGACACCGCTCACGATGCCGAGGTCCGGCGCGAAGATCAGGAGTGCAGACCACCGGATCCGGGGTAGCGCGGGCGCTACCCCGGGCGGCCCCGGTGCTGGTGCTCCGGCGAAACTCGCGTGATCAACGCCGGAACTCGCGTGATTGAAGCCGGAACTCGCGTGATTGAAGCCGGAACTCGCGTGATTGAAGCCGGAACTGGCGAGTTAAGG
>NZ_JBHVXZ010000041.1:0-19604 GCF_042881395.1 Amycolatopsis sp. NPDC058278
AACACACGTACGCGCGTTGGCCGTAAAAACCCGCCTATGGCGCTTCAGTGGTATCAGGGGGAACGATCAGACCAGGGAAGCCAGCAGCGCGTGCAGGGTGGCCTTCGGGTCCTGCCCGGAGGCCGTCGTGCGCCACGCGACAAAACCGTCCGGCCGCACCAGCACCGCGCCGTCCGGGGTGACCCCGTAGGCCTTCGCCCAGTCGGCACCCTCGTCCTCCACCAGCTCACGGCCGATCCGGAACGAGCGCAACGGCACCGCGGTCTCCGTCGCCACCACCGAGGCCGCGTCGTGCCACTGGTCGCCCTCGGGGCCGGCCAGCAGCACGTACGAGCCGAAGAACAGCTCGACCGTCGAGACGCGCTTTTCGTCACGGCGGAGCCACACGTGCGGGGCCCGGGTGCCGGGCTGGCCGGTCAGCTCCAGGTGCGGTGTGAGCACCGGGCCGTCGTCCGGATCGGCGATCGCGGACGAGGCGTACCGGTACCCGAGGGTGACGATGATGTCGTCGACCATCCGGGCCCGGTCGGCTTCCGAGGCGTGGCCGTGCCGGATCCGGTTGCGCAGCAACGCCTGGTCCGCCATGGCCGTCCCGAGTGGACGGCGCTCGGCGTCGTAGCTGTCGAGCAGCCGTTCCCCGCCCCAGCCGCGCAGGACGGCCGCGAGCTTCCAAGCCAGGTTGTGCGCGTCGTGGATGCCCGTGTTGGCGCCGAACCCGCCCGCCGGTGGGTGCACGTGCGCGGCGTCCCCGGCGAGCAGCACCCGCCCCGACCGGAACGTGGTGGCCACCCGCTGGGCGCCCTCCCACGGCACGGTGCCGACGATCTCGACCTCGAGGTCCGGCACCCCGGCGGCGTCCCGCACCACCTGGATGCAGCGTTCCTCCGTGAAGTCGGCCGGGGACTCCTCGGCCGGGTCGTACAGCGCGGCGCCCGCCCACGGGTCGCACCCGTGCAGCCGGGACAACGTCATCACCGTCGGGCCCTTGGTGGCGTAGCACAGGATGAACTTGCGGTCGTGCATCACGCTTTCCAGGCGCGGGGCCCGGAAGTAGATGCTCAGGGCGTGGAAGACCGTGCCCCGCCCCTCCTGGGGGATCCCGAGCGTGCGCCGGACGAAGCTGCTCGCGCCGTCGGCGGCGACGAGGTAATCGGCCTCGATCGTCCGCCGCGTGCCGTCGGCGACGGACTCCAGTTCGGCGGTCACGCCGTCCTCGTGGGTGGTGAGGGAGACGAGCTTGGTGCCGAACTCCAGCGTCGCGCCGCCCGCGCGGGCCTGCTCGGCCAGCACGCGCTCGTAGCGGTCTTGCCCGCAGCCCATCACCCGCTGCGGGCTGATCTCCGCTCCGTCCAGCGAGGGCGCCTCGACGACCTCGGCCGTGTCGATCTCGGCCAGGGTCGGGGTGCGGAGGATGCCGCCCTCGAAGTACGGGTGGGAGTCCCCCATCTCGAGCGCGCGGATCTCCTGCTCGAGCCCCGCCGCGGCGAAGATCTCCAGCGTCCGGGCCTGGATGCCCGGTGCGCGTGGCAGCCACGACGTGGAGTCGCGGCGCTCCACCAGTGTCGGCGCGATGCCGTGCCGGGTCAGGAACAGCGCGGTGGACAGGCCGACCGGGCCGCCGCCGACGACGAGGACGGGCACCCGCGCGGAGCTCATGCGGGCTTCCGGGCGATGACGAGGGTGTCGTGGTCGCCGAGGCGCACGGTGTCCACATCGGACAGCCCGGCCGCGGCCAGGTACTCCTCGCACTCGGCGAGGGTGTACTCGGACCCGCCGGGCGAGAGCAGCTGCATGTTGAGGCTGATCAGCGTGTTCCACGGGTCGGACGGTGCCGGTTCCAGCAGCATGTCGTAGATCAGGAGCGCACCGCCCGGGTTCACCGCCCGCGCCATCCGCCGCACCAGTTCGGTCCGCTCGGCGGGGCCCCAGTCGTGCAGGACGTGCCCGGTGACGACGACGTCGGCCGCGGGCAGTTCGGTGGTGAACGCGTCGCCGCCGGCGAACCGCGCCAGGTCGGTCAGCCCGAAGCCGGCGATGTGCTCGTCGAACATGGGCTCGATCGGGGGCAGGTCGAACACCGTCCCGGTCAGGTGCGGGTGGGCCTTGAGCACCTGCGCGAGCAGGTTGCCGCGCGCGCCGCCGACGTCGAGCACCGTGCGGTGGGCGCTCCAGTCGAACTTCGCCGCCAGTTCCGGCGCCAGCGGCCCGGAAACGGCGTCCATCATCCGCAGGAAGTTCCTCAGGTGGCCGGGGTTGCCCATCATCTTTTCGAAGGCGGCCGTCTGGTCTTCACGGCCGGCCAGCTGCGGTTCGCCGGTGCGCAGCAGCCCCGAGAGGTTCTCCCACGCCGGGTACATCATCCGGTTCGCGCGTTCGAGGAACGCGCCGCCGTAGGTCGGCTTGGTCTTGTCGAGGTAGGTGTCGGCAGCCGGGCTCGCCGCGTACTTGCCGTCCTCGTGGTGCACGAGCCCGGTGCAGGTCAACGCGGTCAGGAAATCCCGGGCGGCGCGGGGGTGCAGCCCGAGCTCGGCGCACAGCTCGTCCCGGGTCGCGGGCCCGGCGGCCAGCCGGGTGAAGAGGCCGAGCTCGACGGCGGCCAGCACGACCTTCGCTTCGGCGAACGCGATACCCAGCCGGTTGATGTCGTTCAAAGTGGACGGACCGCTCACATCGGTCTCCTTTCGGGGCGTCGGCGGGAACAACACCACCGAGCGCTCGAAAAAGACTCGGGTCCGCGTGCGGTGCGGTTCTTCCGGCCGGCCTCGCGCGCGTGGCCGGCCGCGCGCGCGAGGCCGCGAGTCCTTCTCCAGCAGTGCTCGAAGCGGCCGCCGCATGCTCGCCGCATGGTCCTAGGTCGCCCACGCTGGTTCGTCACGTTGTTCCTCACGGATATGTGGGAACGCTTCAGCTTCTTCGGCATGATCGCGATCCTCGCGCTCTACGCCGCGGCACCACCCGCCCGCGGCGGGCTCGGCCTGCCGATGGGAACCGCGGCCGCGCTCTTCGGCGCGTACGTCGGTCTCGTCTTCATGGCCGCCATGCCCGGAGGGTGGCTCGGCGACCGGGTGCTCGGCGAGCGCCGGGCCGTGGTGATCGGGGGCTCGGGCATCGCGCTCGGGCACTTCACCATGCTCGTCCCGGCCGCCGCCGCGACGTGGCTCGGGCTCGGGCTGATCGCCGCGGGCACCGGGCTGCTCAAGCCGAACATGCTCGCGCTGCTCGGCCGGTTCCACGGACCCGGCCAGAGCGCGCAGCGCGAGTCGACGCTCTCGCTGTTCTACGTCAGCATCCAGCTGTCGGCGTTGGTCGCGCCGCTGGTGACCGGGTTCCTGGGGGAGACCGTCGACTGGCACCTCGGGTTCGCGGCCGCCGGGGTCGGCATGACCTTCGGGGTCTTGCAGTTCGTGCTGGGCAGCCGGTCCTTCGGCGACCTGGGACGGGCACCGGGGCACCCGGCCTCGGCGGCCGAGCGCCGCAAGGCCGCGCTGATCGCGGGGATCTCCGCCGGCGTCGTCGCCGCGCTGGCGGCCGCCGACGTGCTGGCGGGCACGTTCGCCCTGATGCACGTCGTGATCGCCATGGGCCTGCTTTCGCTGATCGCGCCGGTGGCCTATTTCCTGGTCCTGCGCCGCAGCCCCGCGCTGAGCGTGCCGCAGCGGAGCCGGGTGACGGCGTTCGGCTGGGTGCTCGCCGCGACCGCGTTGTTCTGGATGTTCGTCATCCAGGGCAACTCCCTGCTCAGCCTGTTCGCCGAGCACGCGACCGACCGGCGGCTCGGCGGGTTCACGATCCCGGCCGGCTGGTTCGCCTCCGCGACCCCGTTGTTCATGCTCGTGCTCGCGCCGGTGCTCGCGGTGCTGTGGACCCGCGTGGGCCAGCGCATCTCGCTGCCCGTGAAGATCGCCCTCGGGCTGGCCGCCGCCGCGGGGTCGATGCTGCTGATGAGCGCCGCGTCGGGACTCGCCGCCGTCGGCCTGGTCTCACCCTGGTGGCTGATCGTGGTCTACCTGCTGCTCGCCCTCGGCGAGGTGGTGCTCGCGCCGGTCGGCCTCAGCGCTTCGGTGGACGTCGCGCCCTCGACCTTCGCCGGGCGCACGATGGGGCTGTACTGGATGTGCTCGGCCTTCGGCGCCGGCATCGGCAGCCAGCTCGTGCACCTGTCCGCGGTGCTCCCGCGCCCCGTCTACTACCTCGTGCTGGCGGGCGCCGGCCTCGGCTCCGGGCTCGCGCTCGTGCTCGCCCGGCGGTCGCTGACCGCCCGTCTCGCCGTGCCCGCCACGGGCACACCCGCCGCGCCCGCGGTGGCCGTCGCGGCCCGCTGAGTTCCCGCCCGAGGAGCGCCGATTCCCCGCCCCGGAATCGGCGCTCCTCCCATTGTCCGCCTTCCCGTGCCCCGAAAAACCGGCCGGGGAAATAGTGCGGAACGAAATACTTCGGAAAGGAAGTGCCGTGAACCGATCCCGGGATTTCGCCGCATTGACCGTGCTGTGCTTTCTCAACGAGGACGACCGGCATCCGTACGAGATGCTGCGGCTGATCCGCCAGCGGCACAAGGACACCATCATCCCCGGGCTGCCGCGCAGCATCTACCGGGCCATCGAGCGGCTGCAGGCCGACGGGCTGATCGAACCGGTCGAGACCACCCGGGAGGGGCGCCGCCCGGAGCGGACGGTGTACCGCATCACCCCCGACGGCGGTGAGGAGATGGCGACGCAGCTGTCGCGCCTGGTCACCGCGCCGGAGGAGATCCCGGCCTTCGGCGCGGCGTTGTCGCTGCTCGGGAACCTGGACGCCGACCTGCAGGTGTCGGCGCTGCGGCAGCGCCGGATCCGGCTCGAAGGCCGCCTCGCCGAGTACGCCGCCCAGCTGGCGGCCGCGGGCCCGCACCTGGAGTTCAAGCGCGTCATGGAGCTGGACTACCTGTGCGCCGTCGGGCACGCCGAGCTGGACTGGCTGCGCCGCGTGCTCGCCACGATGAGCGGCGATCCGGCCCGGGTGGGCTGAGCCAGCCGCGAATTCCGCGTCCCGTTCGCGTGAAAGCGCGGCCCTGGCAAAAGTGCGACCGGATTTCGAACCGTTCTCGAATGCGGCAGACGAGCATCGTCCTGCCCGCGAAAACATCGGGACCTCGCTTCAGGGAAGGGCGGCACGGGTGGAACGCACTCTCATCGTGGCACGCATGGATCCGGATTCGGCGGAATCGGTGGCCGGGATATTCGGCGAGTCCGACGCCGGGGAGCTCCCGGCGACGGTGGGTGTGACGGCGCGGTCGCTGTTCTCCTACCGAGGCCTGTACTTCCACCTCATCGAGGCCGAACGGCCGCTGGCCGAAGGGCTCGCCGCGGCCCGCAAGAGTCCCTTGTGGACCGACATCAACACCAAGCTCGACGCGTTCATCACCCCGTACGACCCGCAGACCTGGCGCGGCCCGGCCGACGCGATGGCGCACCGCTTCTACAGCTGGCGGGCCGTCTGATGGGGGAGCTGAAGATCGCGTCCTACTCCGACGCCGAGCCCAACCGCCGCCGCGGCGGCGAGCTGCGCGTCGTCCTCGGGCCCAAGACCGCCGGCGCCACGACGGGGTTCCTCGGCGTGCTGACCCTGCAGCCGGGGGAGTTCGTCTCGGAGCACTACCACCCCTACTCCGAGGAGTTCCTCTACGTCACCCGCGGCGAGCTGACCGCCCGCGTCGACGGCGCGGCCTACGTCCTGTACGAGGGTGAAGGCCTCGTCGTGCCGAAGAACGCCCGCCACCGGGTGGAGAACCACACCGGCGAGCCCGCCGAGGCGGTGTTCCACCTGTGCCCGCTGGCCCCGCGCCCGGAGCTCGGCCACGTCGACACCGAGGAGCTGCCGGCGCCGGCCGAGGCCCAGCCGGCCGTGGGGGCACCGTGACGAGGACCGCGGTCATCACCGGCATCGGTGTCGTCGCCCCGGGCGGTATCGGCACCAAGGCCTTCTGGGCGTTGCTCACCGAAGGCCGCACCGCGACCCGGCCGATCTCGGCCTTCGACGCGTCCCGGTTCCGCTCGCGCATCGCGGCCGAGTGCGACTTCGAGGGCGAGCTCAACGGCCTGACCGCCGAGGAGTCCGGGCGCCTCGACCGCGCGGCGCAGTTCGCGCTCGTCTGCGCGGACGAAGCCGTGGTCGACAGCGGCCTGGACCCGGGTGCGCTCGATCCGTACCGGCTCGGCGTCACGATCGGCAGCGCCGTCGGCGCCACCATCGGGCTGGAGAACGAGTACCTCACCGTCTCCGCGGCGGCCCGCGACTGGGTGGTCGACCCCACCAAGGCCGCCCCGCAGCTGTACGAGTACCTCGTCCCGAGCAGTTTCGCGGCCGAAGTCGCCTGGCGCTGCGGTGCGCAGGGCCCGGTCGCCACGATCTCCACCGGCTGCACCTCCGGGCTCGACGCGATCGGCCACGCCGCCGGGCTCATCGAGTCCGGCGAGGCCGACGTCATGCTCGCCGGCGCCACCGACGCGCCGATCTCGCCGATCACCGTCGCCTGCTTCGACGCGATCAAGGCCACGTCTCCCGACAACGACGACGCCGCGCGCGCGTCCCGTCCGTTCGACCGCACGCGCAACGGTTTCGTGCTCGGTGAAGGTGCCGCCGTCTTCGTCGTCGAGGAAGCCGAGAGCGCCCGGCGGCGCGGCGCGCACGTCTACTGCGCGGTCTCCGGCTTCGCGACCAGGGCGAACGCCTACCACATGACAGGGCTGAAACCCGACGGCCGCGAACTGGCCGAGGCCATCGACGTCGCTCTTCGCCGGGCCGGCCTGCCCGGCGACCGCGTCGGCTACGTCAACGCCCACGGTTCGGGCACCAAGCAGAACGACCGGCACGAGACCGCCGCGGTCAAACGCAGCCTCGGCGCGCACGCCTACCGCGTGCCGGTCAGCTCGATCAAGTCGATGATCGGGCACTCGCTCGGCGCGATCGGCTCGCTGGAGGTCGCGGCCTGCGCGCTGGCGCTGGAGCACCAGGTCGTGCCGCCGACGGCGAACCTGCACGAGCGCGACCCGGAATGCGATCTCGACTACGTGCCGAACGTCGCCCGGGAGACCGGGCTGGACACCGTGCTCACCGTCGGCAGCGGCTTCGGCGGGTTCCAGACGGCCGTCGTCCTGACCCGGGAGCCGGTGTGACGACTGTGACAACTGTGAGGACTGTGACGACTGTGAGGACATCGGAGACGGCGGCGGCCGCCCCGGTGATCACCGGGATCGGGGTGGTCGCGCCCAACGGCATCGGCGTCGAGGACTTCTGGGCGAACGTGCTGGCCGGGCGGAGCGGGCTCGCGCCGGTGACCCGGTTCGACGCCACGGGCTACCCGGTCTCGCTCGTCGGCGCGGTGCCCGACGAGGCGGAGTCCCTGCCGAACCGGATCACCGTGCAGACCGACCGCTGGACCCGGCTCGCCATGACCGCGACCGAGGAGGCCCTGCGGAACGCGGGCATCGGCGCCGGGAGCGAGCGGGACTTCGACGACTACGACCTCGCCGTGATCACCGCCAGTTCGTCCGGCGGCAACGAGTTCGGCCAGCGGGAGATCGAGCGGCTGTGGAGCGCCGGACCGGAATACGTGTCGGTGTACCAGTCGATCGCGTGGTTCTACGCGGCGACCACCGGCCAGCTGTCCATCCGGCACGGGATGCGCGGCCCCAACGGGGTCGTCGTCGCCGAGCAGGCGGGCGGCCTGGACGCGGTCGCGCAGAGCCGGCGGATGCTGCGCACCGGCACCAAGGCCGTGGTCACCGGCGGCACCGAGGCGGCGCTGTCGCCGTACGCGCTGGTGTGCCAGAGCGCCGGCGGGCAGTTCACCCGCGGCGAGTACCGGCCGTTCGACGTGCGGGCCTCCGGCCACGTGCCGGGCGAGGGCGGCGCGATCCTCGTGCTGGAGGACGAGAGCTCCGCCCGCGCCCGCGGGGTGTCCGAAGTGTACGGACGGGTCGCGGGGTACGCGGCGACGTTCGATCCCCGGCCGGGCTCCGGCCGCCCCGGCGGGCTGCTCCGGGCGATCACCGGCGCGCTGGCGGACGCGGGCCTGCGGCCGTCCGATGTGGACGTCGTGTTCGCCGACGGTGCGGGGACGCGAGAGCGCGACGCCGAGGAAGCCGCGGCACTGGCCGGGGTGTTCGGCGCCCGCGGGGTGCCGGTCACGGTGCCGAAGACGATGACCGGGCGGCTGGCCGCGGGCGGCGCGCCCCTGGACGTCGCCTGCGTGCTGCTGGCCATGCGTGACGGCGTCCTGCCGCCGACCGTCGGCGTCACCGAACTCGCCCACGAGCTCGACCTGGTCTCCGAGCCCCGGCCCGCGCGGGTGCGGACCGCGCTGGTGCTGGCCCGGGGCTTCGGCGGGTTCAACTCGGCGCTCGTGCTCACCCGCTGATCCCTGACCACGAAGGAGGAGAACGTGCTCACCCTCGAAGATCTCAAACAGGTCCTGCGCACGTGCGGAACCGACGAGTCCGTCGACCTGGACGGCGACATCCTGGACGTCGAGATGGCCGAACTCGGCTACGACTCGCTGGCGGTGCTCGAGATCGCGGCGCGGCTGCAGCAGCGTTCCGGGCGCGGTATCCCGGAGGAGGTCACCGCCGAGTCGATGACGTTGCGGCAGCTGCTGGGCTACATCAACAACCCCGTCGGGATCGCCTGACATGGCCGCGCACACGGACAACAGCGTGTTCATCGAGGCGCCGATGGAGCTGGTCTGGCAGCGGACCAACGACGTCGAGTCGTGGACCGAGCTGTTCGACGAGTACGGCGAGGCCACGGTGCTCGACCGCCGGGACGACCGGATCACCTTCCGGCTCGCGCTGCACCCGGACGAGAACGGCAAGGTGTGGGCGTGGGTGTCCGAACGGCGCCTCGACGAGGCGGCCCGCACCACGCTGTCGCACCGCGTCGAGACCGGCCCGTTCAAGTACATGACGCTGTTCTGGGAGTACACCGAGATCGCCGGCGGGGTGCGGCTGCGCTGGGTGCAGGACTTCGAGATGAAGCCCGGCGCCCCGCTCGACGACCACGCGATGGCCGCCCGGATCAACGGGAACAGCGTCCGGCAGCAGGCGAGGATCAAGGAGCTCCTCGAGCAGGCCGCGCGCGAAGCCGAAGTGCCGGCCTGAGCTCATGAGCTACCAGATCGCCGCGCTGCTGGCGCTGGTCTGCGGCGGGATCGCCGCGGGCGACATGTTCTGCACCACCGTCGGGCTCGCGCCGATGATGCAGGTGCTGTCCTACCGGCGTTACGTCGAGATGGTGCAGTACCTGCAGCCGCGGTACGACCCGGCGATGCCGATCATCAACACGGTCGCGTTGCTGGCCAACGTGGTCGCCGCGATCACCGCGCCGTCGGGCGCCTGGTTCGCGGTCGCCGCGGTGCTCGTCGCGTCGGTGATCGCGGTGTCGGTCGCCAAGGCCGTGCCGATCAACCGGTTCGTGCTGAAGCTCGACCCGGCGGACGAACCCCCGGACTGGCCCAGCCGGGACCCGCGGGCGCGCTGGAAGGCGTGGAACACCGCCCGCACGGTCCTGATGGCGGCCGCGCTGCTCGTCGACGGCATCGCCGTCCTGTACTGACCCCCTTCGAAGGAGAGACATGAGCATCAGGCTCGACGGCAAACGGGTGCTGGTCACCGGCGGAACCGGGGGGATCGGCCGCGGCCTGTCCCACGCGTTCGCCGGGGCGGGCGCCGGCCTCGTCACCTGCGGGCGGTCGGACGCCGAAGCCGCCGCCAGGATGTCCCGCGAGCTCAAGGAGATCGGCGGGGAACACCACGTCGTGCTCGCCGACGTCACCCGGCCCGACCACCTCGACTCGCTCCTGGAGGAGTGCCGGACGCGGCTGGGCGGGCTGGACGTCCTGGTCAGCAACGCCGGGGCGATCAGCCACATCCCGTTCGGCGAACTGCCGCTCGAGGAGTGGAAGCGCGTCCTCGACACCAACCTGACGGCGGCCTACCTGCTGATCTCGAAGGCGCTGCCGCTGCTGTCCGACGGCGCGTCCATCGTGCTGATCGGCTCCCGGGTGGCGACCGTCGGGATCCCGCTGCGGGCGCACTACACGGCGTCGAAGTCGGCGCTGATCGGGCTCGCGCGGTCGCTGGCCAAGGAGCTGGGTGGCCGCCGGATCCGGGTCAACGTGGTGGCTCCCGGCGTGATCGAGACGCCGGAACGCCCGCTGCCGGACGAAGTCAAGCAGCGCTATCACCAGCTCACGGCGATCGGCAGGCTCGGCAGCCCGGCGGAGATCGCCAACGCTGTGCTGTTCCTGGCCAGCGACCTGTCGTCCTACATCACCGGCGAGACCGTCCACGTCGACGGCGGAATCTGAAAGGGAACACGATGGCCGACAGCGAGGTCTTCCGCGTCATGCTGCGGATGGAGGTCCTGCCCGGCAAGGGCGAGGAGTTCGAGAAGGTCTGGTACGACAGCGCCGGCACGATCACCGGCCAGCGCGCCAACCTCGGCCAGTGGCTCTCCCGCGGCGACGAGGAGGAGGGCGTCTACTACATCGTCAGCGACTGGGTCAGCGAGGAGCTGTTCCGCGAGTACGAGCGCAGCGAGGAGCACGTGGTGCACCGCGGCAAGCTGCACCCGTACCGCAGCAAGGGCTCCATGCAGACGATGCGGGTGGTGCACAACCTGACCGGTGCCGGCGCCGGGGCCCGGGCGTGAGCCGGGTCCGGGTGCTGATCTACGCGTCGGCGCCGGAGAGTGACGCCGGCGGCGTCACCGAGGCCTACCACCGCATCAGCGCCGAACTGTCCGGCACGCCGGGCCTGCTCGGCAACGAGCTGATGGAGTCGCTGGGCGAGGCCCGCTCGTTCGTCGTGATGAGCGAGTGGGCCGACCTGGACTCCTTCCGCAAGTGGGAGACCGGGCCGGACCACCGCGGCACGACTTCGCCGCTGCGGCCCTACCAGGACGCCTCGCGGGGCAGCGCGTTCGGTCTCTACCAGGTCGTGGCCAGCTATTAGGAGTCCATTGTGGTTGCCGTGCTCGAGGTGCTCGTGCTCGCGGGCAGCGGGATCGCGGCCGGCGTGCTGTTCTGCGTGGCGCTCAGCGTGGTGCCCGCGTTCCGGGGGATGGAGCCCGAGCAGTACGTGGCCGCCCACCGGCTGATCGGGAAGAACTACGACCCGGTGATGCCGCTGACCGTGCTGGGGACCGCGGTGGCCGACGCCGTGCTGGCGATCGCCGGCGCGTCGGTCCTCTTCGGACTCGCGGTCGTGCTGCTGCTCGGCGTGTCCGCGGTTTCCCACCTGGCCAACGTGCCGATCAACCGGTCGGTCAAAACGCTCGAAACCGTTCCGTCCACTTGGGACGACCCGCGCCCGCGGTGGCGCAACTGGAACCTGCTGCGGACCGGTCTCGCGATCACCGCACTGCTGGTCAACGCGATCGCCGTGGTCGCGACCGGATAGGAGGCAACTGTTGGAACTGGGATTGAAGGGCAAGCGGGCGCTCGTCACGGGCGGTACCCGCGGAATCGGCCGGGCCGTGACGCTCGGGCTGGCGTCGGCCGGCGCGACCGTGGTCGCGGTGAACCGGGCGGACAACGACGCCGCGGAGTCGCTGCGGAAGGAGCTGGCCGAGCTCGGCGGCAGTGTGGTGCACGCGGACGTGACCGACGCGGCCGAAGTGGCGCGCCTCGCGGAGACCTGCCGGGCCGAGCTGGGCGGGCTGGACGTGCTGGTCAACAACGCGGGGGTGCACGGGCACACGCCGCTGGCCGAGCTGGACCCGGCCGAGTGGACCCGGTTGATCGACACCGACCTGACGTCGATGTTCCTGGTCACCCAGGCGTGCGTGCCCCTGCTGGCCGAGGGCGCGAGCGTGGTCAACGTGGGTGCCTCGGTGGCGTTCCGCGGGATGGCGGGCGCGGCGCACTACACCGCGGCGAAAGCGGGCGTGGTCGGCCTGACCCGGTCGCTGTGCAAGGAGTTCGGCGGGATCAGGGTCAACACGATCGCGCCGGGCGTGATCGACACCGGCGACGAGCTTCCGCCGCCGGTCGCGCAGCGGGTCAAGCGGATGACCGCGCTGGGCCGGCTCGGCACCCCGGAAGAGGTCGCCGGCGCGGTGCTGTTCCTCGTCAGTGACCTGTCGACCTACGTCACCGGCGCGCTGCTGGCCGTCGACGGCGGAATGTAACCAGGAAGGCTTTGCCATGCCCTACGCGGCCATCACCTACGACATCAAACCCGGCTTCGAAGAAGAGATCGCCGGGATCTTCGCGAACTTCAAGCGGGCCGATTCGCCGATCATGCGCGACGAGAGCGGCACCGAGGTCGGCCGGCTCCTCGGCACCGCGGTGTTCATCCGCGACGCGCAGCTGGTCCGGTTCATCCACTACGAAGGCGATTTCTCCCAGATCGGCCGGCACATGGCCCGCCAGGAGGGGGTGCACCTGGTCGAGGAGCAGCTGAAGCCGTACCTCGCTTCGGAGCGCAACACCGAGACGCCCGAAGGCTTCCGGCAGCACTTCGCGAAGAGCGTGATGCGGTGCATCTCGCAGATCTCCGTGCCGCCGGCCGCGTTCGCCGCGAGCTGAGGCATGGACACCAAGACGATCGCCGTGGTCGGCCTCGGCGTGATGGGCTCGGGCATGGCCACGAGCCTGCTCGACCACGGGTACCGGGTGCTGGTGCACAACCGCACCGCCACGAAGGCGGCGCCGCTGCTCGACCGCGGCGCCGAGCTCGCCGAGTCGGCCGAGGCCGCGGTGGCCGGCGCCGACCGCGTGCTGCTGAGCCTCGCCGATGAGCCGGCGGTGGACGCGGTGCTGGCCGCGGCCGGGCCCGCGATCCGGCCCGCGCTGGTCATCGTGGACACCTCGACCGTGTCGGCCGGGTACTCCCGGGCGCTGACCGCCCGGCTCGCGACCGCCGGAGTGACCCGGATCGAGGCGTGCGTGCTGGGCAACCCGGCCCAGGCCGCGGCCGGACAGCTCCGGGTGCTCGCCGCCGGAGCCCGCCCTGCCGTCGAGTCGGCGGGCGACGTGCTGGCGGCGATCGGCCGGGAGGTGTCCTACCTCGGCCCGGCCGGCAACGCGGCCACCACGAAGCTGGTGTTCAACCTCCTGCTGGGCGGCCAGGTCGCGGCGCTGGCCGAGGCCGTCAACTACGGCGTGGCGGCCGGGCTCGACCGCGACCGGTTGCTGGCCGCGATCGGAGCCAGCGGCTTCAGCTCGAAGGTCCTGTCGTTCCGGGCGGAGCTGATGCGTTCGCGCCGGTACGAGCCGGCCGCGTTCCGGTCCGCGCTGATGGCCAAGGACCTGAGGCTGGGCACCGGCGCGGCGGCCGAAGCGGGCGTCGCCACGCCGGTGCTGACCGCGGCCGCGCTGGCGTACGAGGCCGTGGTCGCGGCCGGCTCGGGCGATGCCGATGCGGCGGTTCTCATCGACACCCCGGCCGGTGCAGGCCATGCCGCGATCCTCACCAACACCCCGGGAGGTCCCGCGTGACGCTCACCCAGCCCGCGCTCGTCCGGTCGCTGGACGAGCCCGGCCTCGAGGTGGCCGAGGCCGGGCGGAAGGCCGCCCGGCTGGCGCGGCTGCGGCAGGCCGGGTTCCCGGTGCCGCCGGGGCTGGTGCTCACCGTCGCCGCGTTCGAGGCGGGCGAGTTCTCGGCCGGTGTGCTGGCCGCGCTGCGGTCCGTGGCCGGCCACTTCGGCGACGTGCCGCTGGCGGTGCGGTCCTCGGGCGTCGCCGAGGACGGGGACGAGCAGTCCCACGCCGGGCAGTACGAAACGGTGCTCGGGGTGTCCGGGTTCGACGAGCTCGTCGCGGCCGTGCGCACCTGCTGGGAGTCGGCCGACGCGGCCCGGCTGCGCCAGTACCGCGGCCGCGCGGACCGGCCGGGGCTGGCCGTGCTGGTCCAGCCCCTGGTTCCGGCCGTCGCCGCCGGGGTGGCGTTCAGCGCCGACCCGGTCACCGGCGCGCGGGGCACGGTCCGCGTCGACGCCGTGCCGGGGCTCGGCGACCAGCTGGTCTCCGGCCGGGTCGTGCCGGACGAATGGGCCGTCACGGACGCGCCCGCCCTGGTCCGCGGGCCGCACGAGGCGCTGACCGCGGAGCAGGCCGGCCGCGTCGCGGACCTGGCGCGGCGGGTCGAGGCCGACGCCGGCTCGCCGCAGGACATCGAATGGGCGTGGGCCGGCGACGACGTGGTCCTGCTGCAGGCGCGCCCGATCACGGCGCTGCCCGCCGCGGGGCCGGAGCCGGTCGCGATCGAGTTCGAGGTGCCGCCGGGGTTCTGGCTCCGCGGCGGGTACACGCTCAAACCGCTGTCACCCATGAACACCTCGACCTTGATCCGGGCGGTCAACCGGACCAGCTCGAACCTGTTCACCTACGCGTTCGGCGAGCGGGTCGAGGTGCGGAACCTCGGCGGCTGGTCCTACGTGCGGATCGTGCCGCTGGCCTCGGTGGACGCGGTGCGCGAGCGGGCGAGGGAGGTGGTCGAGGCCGGCCGGGCCGACAAGCACGGCGAGATCGTCGACCGGTGGTACGCCGAGTGGCTCCCGGGACTGCGCGCCGCCTTGGCCGGAGTCCGGTCGGTGGTCCTCGGCGAGCTGCCGGGGCCGGAGCTGGCCGCGGAACTGGACCGGCGGGTCGAGCTGGCCTACGAGGCACAGCGGCTGCACTTCCTCGTCGGCGGCGTGTCCAGCATGGTCTGGGGCGAGCTCGGCGTCGTCTGCCGGGACCTGCTCGGCTGGGACGCCGCGGGAATCCTCCCGATGCTGACCGGACTCCCCGGCAGAGCGGCCGAGCCCGCGAGAGAGCTGACCCGCCTGGCCCGCCTCGCCGCGGGCGACCCCGGCGTGCTCCGGGAGCCGGCCGGCGAATTCGCCGAAGCGTTCGAGGCCTACCTCGTCGAGTACGGCCAGCGCTGTCTCGGCGCGGACCTCGCCGAGCCGTCGCTGGCGGAACAGCCGCGGCTGGTGCTGAGCCTGATCCGGGACCGGCTCGACGCGGGCACCGACCCGGACGCCGCCGCGGCGGCGGCGATCGCCGAGCGCGAGGAGACCGTCGCGGCGGCTCGCGCCCGGCTGTCCGGGGCGGATCTCGCCCGGTTCGAACGCGTGCTGGCCCGCGCGCAACGCGCGTTCCCGCTGCGCGACGACACCGGGTTCGAGGCGCACGTCGCCTGGGCGCAGGTCCGGTACGCGCTGCGCGAAATGGCGGCCCGGCTGGTCTCGGGCGGACGGCTGGCCGACGTCGACGACATCTTCCTGCTCACCTTGGACGAAGCACGCGCCGCCTTCGCCTCCGGCGCGGCGCAGCACGATCTGGTGTCGCTGCGCGCCGGACAGCAGGCGTGGTCGCAGGCCCACCTCGGCCCGCAGACCTACGGCGAGTACCGGAGCGGGCCCGATCGGGAGGCGGTGCTGGCCGAGCTGGCCCCGGCCGATCGCGCGGTGCTGGAGCCGATGTTGTGGATCGACTCGGTGTCCGAGCTGGGCGCCGGGCACCGGGCGGCGGCGGGCGACCGGCTGCTGCGCGGGACGGCGGCGTCGGCGGGCCGGTACACCGGCGTCGTGCGGGTGGTGATCAGCGAGCGCGAGTTCGCGAAGCTGCGCCCCGGCGACGTGCTGGTCTGCCCGGAGACCACCCCGCAGTGGTCGGTGCTGTTCGGCGGCATCGGCGCACTGATCACCGACACCGGCGGGCTGCTCTCGCACCCGTCGATCCTCGCGCGCGAGCACGGCATCCCGGCCGTGGTGGCGACCGGCAACGCGACCGAGGTCCTGCGCGACGGCCAGCTGGTCACCGTGGACGGGACGACCGGCGCGGTCGAGGTCCTCGACGCGTCGTGACCGGCCACGTCCTTCTTCCCCGGAGTGTCCCATGCGAATCCTGGTGACCAGCTATCCCGCCGTCTCCCACCTCTACCCGATGGTGCCGCTCGCCTGGGGGCTGCGGGCCGCCGGGTACGAGGTGCGGGTGGCGGCGGCGCCGTCGTTCGCGGCCGCGGCGCGGCGCACCGGGCTCCCGGTGCTGCCCCTGGGCGAGGACGTCGACGGGACGGTGGCCTGGCAGGGGTTCGACCCCCGCGCGGGCGACCGCGCCGAGCGGACGATGCGGATGTTCCGGTTGACCGCCCAGGGCTGGGCCGGCGCGCTCGTGGGGGTCGCCCGTGACTGGGCGGACGTCGTCCTGTTCGACCCGCGCGAGTACGCGGGCCCGGTCGCGGCCGCGGTGGCGGGCATCCCGTCGGCGCGGGTGCTCTACGGGGTCGACCACACCTACGCCCAGCGCGCGGGGGAATGGCCCCTGCTGGCCCCGCTGTGGGACGAGTGGGGCCTCGGCGAGCCGGACCCGGCGGGCACGGTGACGATCGATCCGTGCCCGGCGGCCCTGCAGCTGGAGACCCCGGGTTCGGCGTGGCCGTTGCGCACCATCCCCTACAACGGCTCGGCCGTGATCCCCCGATCGGCCGCCCCGGCGGGCCGTCCCCGCGTCTGCCTGACCTGGGGCGCCTCGTTCGGGGGCACCACGGGCAACCTGGACCCGGTCCGGGTGGCGCTGGCGGGGCTCCTCCGCTGCGGGGCCGAGGTGCTCGTCGCGGTGGCACGCGGCCAGCGGCCACTGCTGGGCGAGCTGCCCGCCGGCGTCCGGGTGCTGGAATCGGTGCCGCTGCACACGATCCTGCCGGGCTGCGCCCTGGTCGTGCACCAGGGCGGCGCGGGCACGGCGCTCACGGCCGCGGCCTGCGGGGTGCCGCAGCTGGTGGTCCCGTTCAAGGGCGACCAGGTCACGCACGCCGGACGGGTGGCGGCCGCGGGCGCCGGCGTCCTGCTCCCGGCGGCGGAGCTCACCCCGGAGGCGGTGGCTTCGGCTGCTTTCGAGGTACTCGCGGATGCGGGTTACACCCGGCGGGCGGCGGAGATCGCGGCGGAGAACCGTTCGCGTCCCGCTCCGGCGGCAGTGGTGGCGCAGCTGGAGTTCCTGGTCGGGTGAGACGGGCGGTGCCGGTGGGGAGACGTTGCCCGCCGGTGCGTGCCGAGCCTCGGGGAGCGCAAGTCGCCGACCGGAGTGGCCGGCACACCGACGGGAACGGCCGACACGCCGGGAGTACCCCCGTGTCGGCCGTTCCGATCACCGTATGCGCCGCTCCGGGCGGCAAAGCCCGCGGTTCGCCGGAGCCGGCGGGGTGGTCCTCCACGAAGCCACTCCGCCGGTCCCGGTCACCGGTTCAGCCGGGGACGGCGATCCCGGTCTCCGCTTCGCGCGGGATGGTGGCGACCACCTGGAGCAGGTGCGACGGCCGTTCCGTCCCGGTGCAGAAGTCCTTGAACAAGGGCGGCAGGGAGTAGTGGAACTCCAGGCCGTCGGCCTGGACCCGGACCCGCAGCATGTTCGCCGCCACCAGCCGGTCGAGGGCGTCCTCCGCCTCGCGTTCGCTCCCTTCCACGACCGCGACCGCGTTCTTCGCCGTGAAGCAGTCCAGTCCGGACTCGCACAGCCGGGTCAGCACCTGCCGGTCCCGGGGCTCGAGCGCGGCGAGGTCCTCCCGGAACGGCCCGTGCAGGTCGACACCCGCGGCCTGCAGCTCCGGGCGCAGCCCGTCGTCGCCGATGACGCGGGCCGCCAGCTTGGTCACCGGCCAGTGCCGGTTGACCGACAGGCGCTCGCCCAGCGCGCGCAGCGCCACCGGGAGACCGCCGCAGCGGTGGACCACCGCGGCCACCGTGCCGCGCTCGTGCAGGATGTTCCGCGAAGTGACCACTTTGGACATGAGCGTGACACCGTCGTCGGTGGACATCGGCTCCAGCAGCATCGGCACCACCCCCGGCAGCGAGCCGGTGAGCCGCCGTCCGGTGGCCAGCACCACCCAGCGGCCGCCGGGCAGCAGCGGCCGGATCTGCGCGGCCGACGAGACGTTGTCGAGCAGGATCAGCCCGCAGCCGCCGGCGGTCCTGGTGCGGAACAGCTTGGCGCGCTCGGCCTCGCCCGCGGGCACGTCCGCCGCGGGGACGCCGAGATCGGTCAGGAACCCGCCGAGGACGTCGGCCGGCTCGGTGCCCGGGCCGAACTCGGCGAACAGCTGGCCGTCCGGGAACCGCGACCGGGCCGCGTGCGCGGCCCGCACCGCGAGCACCGTCTTGCCCACCCCGGTCATCCCGGTCACCGCGAACGTCCGGCCGGCCGACCCCTCGGGGGTGAGGAGCCGGTCCAGCTCGGCCAGCTCGGCGGTCCGGCCGGTGAAGTCCGACAGGTCCGCGGGCAGCTGCGCCTGGACGATGTTCCGCGGCGCCGGCGCGGCCCCCGCCCGCACCACCGGCGTCACCTGGCGCAGCGAGGGGGAGTCCGAGAGGACGTTCTGGTGCAGCCGCTGCAGGGTCGGCGAGGGATCGATGCCCAGTTCGTCGTCGAGGCAGCGCCGGACCTCGTGGTAGACCTGCAACGCCTGCGATCGCCGGTCGCACCGGTACAGCGCGAGCATCAGCTTCGCGTACAGGTCCTCGTGCAGCGGGTATTTCGCGATCAGCCCGCGCAGCTCGCCGACCAGCTGGTGGTGCCTGCCGATCTGCAGGTCGGCCTCGACCCGCATCCCCAGCGCCTGCAACCAGGCCTCGTTGAGCTTCGCGGCGTGCGCGTCGAGCAGCGGTCCACGCTGGACGTCGCACAACGCGTCGCCCCGCCACAGCGCGGTCGCCCGGTGGAGCAGCTGCGAGGCGCGCAGCGGGTCACCCGCCTCCAGCGCGTTCTTGGCGGTGCCGGCCAGCTGCTCGAACTCGTCGGCGTCGACGCTTCCCGGCGCGATCCGGGCCAGGTAGCCCAGCGGTTTCGTCACCAGCACGCCGTCGTGGCTGTTGCCGGCGGCGCAGAACAGCTTGCGCAGTTGGTAGATGTAGGTCTGCAAGGTGGTCAGTGCGCTCGCCGGCGGGTTCTCCGGCCAGATCTCTTCGATGAGCGAGGTCACCGGCACCAGGCCGCCGTGGCAGAGGACCAGCAGCGCCAGGACGCTGCGCTGCTTCGGTGCGGTCGGTGTGAGGAGCCGGTCTTCGTGGGTCACCTCGAAGGTGCCCAGGGTATTGAATCTCATGACTTCCCCCAGCGGTAGGCATAAGAACATGTAACCGGAGGACGGTGATTCGACTATCCGGCAGAACGGTGAAATAGCCGATCCTCATCCCCAGTCCGGTGCAAAAAGGCTGCCCTCACCCCAGATTTAGCGTCTTCGCACCGTGTGGCTGACAGTATTCGCCGCTGGTGGCGGTGTCAAGATTTCCCCGAGAGGGCCAAACGATGGTTGGAAGACCCTCAGGGCGCCGGCTCGGGGGCCGTGAAGTCCCGGTGAGCAGCGACGACCCGATGTTCCGAGGGATTCGCACGTATTCTTCCATTTTCCCGTTAGATCCGTTTTATCCAGATGGTCGGGCGCGTCACGAGCAGTGAATATAAATGCACTCCCGGTATCCGCGGTGGCAAAGATTGCCGTGAACATCAATTCTATCTTAAGTCGGCACAATGTGAAAAAGAAAAGCGCCTCTCGGAACGGTGTTGGTACGCGAGGCGGGGGGCGGGCGCGGGGTGGGGGGGGGGTGGAGGTCGTTGAGGGTGCAGCGGGCGTGCGCGGTAGGTT
>NZ_JBHVXZ010000041.1:19614-76422 GCF_042881395.1 Amycolatopsis sp. NPDC058278
AATATATAACCTCGCAACAATGTTAAAAATAAAACCCCCTCAGGTACGGGTTTTCAGCGGACCGCCGCCGGGGAGGCTCGTTCAGTGGGTGGCGACGAACTCCTTGAGGGTGCCGATGACGAACTCGATCATTTCCGGGGTGATGCCCGGATACACGCCGATCCAGAACGTCCGCTCGGTGACGATGTCGCTGTTGGCCAGCGAGCCGGAGATGCGGTGCGGCCGGTCCAGGTAGGCCGGGTGCCGGGTGAGGTTGCCGGCGAACAGCCGCCGGGTCCGGACCGCGTTGGCCTCCAGGTGGGCGATCACCTCGCCGGCGGTGAAGCCCGCGTCCGGGCGCACCGTGATCACGAACCCGAACCAGCTCGGGTCGCTGCCCGGGGTCGGCTCGGGCAGCAGCAGGCCCGGCAAGCCGTCGAGGCCTTCGCGCAGCTGCCGCCAGTTCTGCTTCCTCGCCTCGATGAAGTCGGGCAGTTTCGCCAGCTGGCTCAGCCCCAGCGCGGCCTGCAGGTCCGTGCTCTTGAGGTTGTACCCGAGCTGCGAGAACACGTACTTGTGGTCGTAGCCCGGCGGCAGCGTGCCCAGCGAGAAATCGAACCGCCGCAGGCAGCGGTCGTCCTCGCCGGGCTCGCACCAGCAGTCGCGGCCCCAGTCGCGCAGGGACCTCGCCAGCCGCTCCAGCTTCAGGTCCGAAGTCAGCAGGCAGCCGCCCTCGCCCATGGTCAGGTGGTGGGCCGGGTAGAAGGACACGGTGGAGAACTTGCCGAACGTCCCGGTCAGCCGGCCCTGGTAGGTCGACCCGACGGCGTCGCAGTTGTCCTCGATCAGGTAGCACCCGTGCCGTTCGGCGAGCTCGGCGATCTCCGCGACCGGGAAGGGGTTGCCGAGGGTGTGCGCGATCATGATCGCGCGGGTGCGCGGCGAGAACGCGGCTTCGACCCGTTCGGCCGTCGTGTTGTAGGTGCCGAGCTCGATGTCGACGAACACCGGGACGAGGCCGTGCTGCAGGATCGGGTTCACCGTGGTCGGGAACCCGGCCGCGACGGTGATCACCTCGTCACCGGGCCGCAGCCGGGCGTCGCCGAGCTGGGGCGCGCACAGCGCGCTGATCGCCAGCAGGTTCGCCGACGAGCCCGAGTTGGTGAGCAGCGCCTTGCGCCGCTTGAGGGTCCGGGCGAACGACGACTCGAACTTGGCCGCGATCCCCCCGGAGGCGATCCGGAGGTCGAGCGCGGCTGTCACCAGCGCCACGCGGTCGTCCGCGTCGAGCACCGCGCCCGAGGACAGGATCGGCGTTTCGCCGGGGACGAACTTCTCCGGCCCGGGGGCCTGTGCGTCGTGGTAGCCGCGGACCTGCTCCAGCAGGAGCGATCTCGCTGAATCGGCCATGTCGTATCCCCTGCGCTCGAGAGCGGGTGTCGAAAAGCTGCCGAAGTGTCGCGATGGCGGCTATAGACCCGCTCGACCCCGGCTCGCGAGCGGGCGGCTGGACGGCGAATCCAGTGCGGCCCGATGGCGCCTTGGTCCGGTGTGGCGGTGATCGATGGCTCGCCCGCGCGCAAGGGTGCCGCGGACGTGACGTGCTGGAGGAAGTGTGAGCACTGGCGGCCGGCGGCCGAGGGCGATGCGCGTGCTGTTCGTCATGTGGGGCTGGCGCACCCACCTGCATCCGGTCGCTCCGCTCGCGTGGGCGCTGCGCGGAGCCGGGCACGAGGTCAGAGTGCTCGGGCAGCCCGCGCTCGGCCCGGCGATCACCGAGCTCGGGCTGACCGCGGTCGCGGCCGGCCCCGACCTCGACGTGCTGCCGGAGTTCCGGAAGTTCGTCCTGCCCGCCGAAGCCCGGCCCGCGCCGGAGCCGCCGGCCGACGGGGTGCCCCGGGCGTTGAAGCTGTTCGCGCGGCTGGCCGGCGAGATGGCGGGCGACGCCGTGCGGTTCGCCCAGGCCTGGCGACCCGACCTCGTGGTCGCCGAACCGACGGCGTTCGCCGGGCCGCTGGTGGCGGCCGCGCTCGGGATCCCGTCGGTCCGCCACCTCTACGGGCCCGACCTGGTGGCGCGGGCCGCCCGGTTCCTGCCCGGCCTGCTGGAACCGATCGGGGGACGGCTCGGTGTCGGGCCGGTCGACCCGCTCGCCGGCACCACGATCGACCCGACACCGTCGTGCCTGCACGCTCCGGGCGACCTGCCGCGGCGGCTGGTCCGCTACCTGCCGTGCTCGGGTCCGGAGCGGGCCGAGGTGGTGCTCGGCCCGGTGGCGCGGCCCCGGGTGTGCGTCACCTGGGGACACACGATGGAGCTGCTCGGCCCGCAGTACTTCCTCGCGGGGGAGACCGCCCGCGCGGTGGCCGAACTGGACGTGAACGTCGTGCTGGCGGTTTCGGCGCGGCAGCGCGCGCTGCTCGGGGACCTGCCGCCCACCGTGTCGGTGTTCGTCGACCCGCCGCTGGACCGGCTCCTCGCCCACTGCGACGTGCTGGTGTCCCAGGGCGGGGCGGGCAGCGTCCTGACCGGGCTTGCCGCCGGGCTACCCCAGGTCGCCGTCGGGCAGCTGCCGGACCACCTGGCGATCGCGCGGCGCCTCGAGGCCGCGGGCGCGGGCCGCGCGCTGGCGGCCGCGGAGTTCAGCGCGGCGACGGTCGCCGGCGCGGTGTTCGACGTGCTGCAGCGGAGCGGGTTCGCGGCGGCGGCGCGCCGGGCGCGGCTGGAGAACGAGGACCGGCCCGCCCCCGCCGAGCTCGTCGCGGAGCTGCGGTCGCTCGCCGGGAGGTGAGCGATCCTCCAGCCGTGCCCCAAGCCTGCCTGCGAAGTTCCTGACATACGGCGTCTCAGAAAGGAAGTACGCGAATGCGCGTGCTCTTCTCCGCGTGGGCGTGGCCCCCGCACTACTACCCGATGGTTCCGCTGGCCTGGGCGCTGCGCAACGCGGGGCACGAGATCCGGGTCGCCGGTCCGCCCGCGCTCGCCGAGGCGATCACCATGTCCGGCCAGCCCGCCGTCGAAGTCGGCGAGGACTGCGACTTCAGCCAGCTGACGCGCGACACGATGCACATCGACCGGGACGCGCCGGCGACGGTGGAGCTGTGGAAGCAGCTGCGCAAGCCCAAGGGCGAACGCGCGCTGCAGATGTTCGCCGACATCGCCGAGACCATGGTCGACGGCCTGGTCGAGTTCGCCCGCGCCTGGCAGCCGGACCTGGTCGTGCACGGCCCGACCACCTACGCCGGCCCGATCGCCGCCGCCGCGGTCGGGGTGCCGAACGTGCGGGTGCTGATGGCGCCGGACATCGCCTACCGCGGCCGGGACATCGAGCCGGTCCTCCTGCGCGGGCTCGCCGAGCGCTTCGGCGTCACCGAGTTCAGTCCACAGGGGACGCTCACGGTCGACCCGTGCCCGCCGAGCATCCAGCTCCCGACGGACTACCCCAAGCAGCTCATGCGCTACATCGCCTACAACGGCCCGGCCGAGGTGCCGCAGTGGCTGCTGGAGCCGCCGGCCCGGCGCCGGGTCTGCATCACCTGGGGCACCACCCTGGCGAAGGTGAACCCGAACCTGGTGCTGGCCGGGCAGATGCTGGAGGCGGTCGCCGGGATCGACGCCGAGGTCGTCGTGACCGTCGCGCCTTCGCACCGCGAACACCTCGGCCCGATCCCCGACGGCATCCGGGTGGTCGACGCGCTGCCGCTGCACCTGCTGCTGCCGACCTGCGACCTGATGATCCACCAGGGCGGCAACGGGACCACGATGACCGGGGTCGTCAACGGGGTCCCGCAGCTGATCGTGCCGCAGTTCCCCGACCAGGCGTTCGTGGCGAACCAGCTGGCGCCGACCGGGGCGGCCGCGGTGCTGCTGCCCGAGGACGCCGGGCACGACACCGTCCGCGGGCTGGTCACCGACCTGCTCGAGACCCCCCAGTGGCGCGACGACGCCCGGCGGCTGGCCGACGAGGCCAACGCCCAGCCCGCGCCCACCGAGATCGTGCCGGTGCTGGAACGTCTGGCCGCACGCGAGCACGCGACCGTCTGAGAGGTGAACCATGCTGGCACGCAAGGATCTTCCCGCCGAGTTCGAGGCGTGGAACGAGAAGTGGGGTGCGCCATACGGACACCGGTCCGCGCGGCTGCTCGCCGAAGGCAAGCGGCCTCAGCAGCGGCCCCTGGAGGCGCTGGCCGATCCGGCGAACCCGGACTACGGCCCGTTCGCCTTCCAGTACGCGAGCGGCACCCGGGCGCACGAGTACCCGTGGGCGTTCGCCGTCGCGGAGTTCACCCCGGGCATGCGGGTGCTCGACGTCGGCAGCGGGCTGAGCGGCCTGCAGTTCGTCGCCGCGCTCGAAGGCTGCTCGGTGGTCAACGTCGACCCGTCGGCCCGTGAGGACTACAACGTCTGGACCGACCCGGGCTACCTGCCGCTGTCGCCGCGCGAGCACCAGCTGCTCAACACCACCTTCGGGACCGACGTCGAGCTGGTCGCGGCCCGCCTGCAGGACGCGGACCTCGAGCCGGAGTCGTTCGACCGGGTGCTGTGCCTGTCCGTCCTGGAGCACGTGGACCTCGCCGAAGGCGCCGACATCGTGCGAGCGAGCACGCGGCTGCTGAAGCCGGGCGGCAAGCTGGTCCTGACGGTGGACGCCTTCCTCGACCTCCGGCCGTTCGGCGTGCTGGAGAAGAACATGTGGGGCATCAACCAGGACGTCGGCGCGCTGATCGAGGCGAGCGGGCTGGAGCTGGAGACCGGCGACCCGCGGGAGCTGCTCGGCACGCCGGAGTTCGACTTCGAACACGTGGTGAAGTCGCTGCCGGAAGTGCTCGTCTCCGCGATGTACCCGGTGATGAGCCAGTCGCTCGTGCTGCGCAAGCCCGTGTGATGGCGGGATTGCGAAGCCCCGCCCGGCCCGTCGTGGCCGGGCGGACGGCCTCCGTCGTGACGGCGACGGGGCTGCGGAAGGTCTACCCGGCGAAACGGGGCCCGGTCGAGGCGGTCGCCGGGATCGACCTCGACGTCCGCGCGGGGGAGTTCTTCGGCCTGCTCGGCCCGAACGGCGCCGGGAAGTCGACCACGATCGGCATGCTGACGACGCTGGTGCGGCCCACCGCCGGCAGCGTGCGCATCGCCGGCTTCGACACCGCGCGGGAGCCGGTCCAGGTGCGCCGGCGGATCAGCCTGGTGAGCCAGACCAACTCCGTCGACCGGGAGCTGACCGTCGAGGAGAACCTGCGTTACCGGGCCCGGTACTGGGGTGGCACCCGCGCGGCGGCGCGGCGGCGCGCGGACGAGCTGCTGGAGCAGTTCGGCCTCGGCGACCGCCGGGGCGCGATGTTCTACCAGCTCTCCGGCGGGCAGCTGCGCCGGATGATGATCGCGCGGGCGCTGGTGCAGCGTCCGGAGATCCTCTTCCTCGACGAACCCACCGCGGGCATCGACCCGCACAGCCGGGTCAACGTCTGGGACGTGCTCGGCGAGCTGCACGCCTCGGGCCAGACGATCGTGCTCACCACGCACAACATCGAGGAGGCCGAGCGGTTCTGCCGCCGGGCGGCGATCATCGACGGCGGGCGCGTGCTCGTGTGCGACGAAGTGTCGGCGCTGATCGCCTCCGCGGGTGGGGTGTCGCTGGTGACCGCGACCTACGACGGGCCGGTGTCCGGAATGGACTTCGGCTCGCTGCCGGTGGTGCGGGACGGCGATTCGGTCCGGGTGTCCACGCCCGAGACCGACGGGCTGATCGCGGAGCTGGTCGCCCTGGGCGCCGCGGCGGGCCGCCGGCTGCTGGACGTGACCACGGCCCGGCCCAGCCTCGAAAGCGCGTTCCTCACCCTGACCGGAAGGGCGTACCGGGCATGACCACGATCATAACGCCGGCGGTGTCCCCGGCCCGGGTGTTCTTGGCCTTCCTCGCACGGGACGTCCACGTCGTGTTCCGCAAGCAGCTCGGCGGGCTGCTCGGCCGGGTGCTGGTCCAGCCGTTGCTGACGGTGTTCGTGTTCTCCTACGTGCTGCCCTCGATCTCCGGCGGGATCGGCGGGACGTCGGGCACGGTGCTGGCACCCGGGATCCTCGCCAACTCGATGCTGTTCGCCGGCCTGCTCGGCGTGACCGTGCCGCTGATCACGGAACTGTCCTACCCGAAGTCCATCCAGGACCGGTTGCTCACCCCGGTCCCGGTGTGGGCGGTGGGGGTGGAGCGGGTCGTCAGCGGCGCGGTGCAGTCGCTGTTCGCGGCGGTGCTGGTGCTGCCGATCGTGACGTTCCTGCACGCGCCGGGCCAGGTCCCCGATCTGTCCTATTCGAACTGGCCGCTGCTGGTGCTGATGCTGCTGCTGGGCTCGGTGTTCTCCGCCGCCCTCGGCCTGCTGCTCGGCTCGGTGGTGGAACCCGCGCAGGTGAACGTGCTGTTCAGCATCATCATGATCCCGCTGATGATGCTCGGCTGCGTGTACTACCCGTGGGCGGCGCTGGGCTCGGTGCGCTGGCTGCAGATCGCGGTCCTGGCGAACCCGGTGGTGTACCTGAGCGAGGCGCTGCGGGCGGCGTTGACGCCGGACGTGCCGCACCTGTCGGCTTGGGTGGTGCTGCTGGTGCTTCTGGGCGGCACGGCCGGCGTGAGCTGGTTCGGGCTGCGGGCGTTCCACCGGGCCGTGCTGGGTTGAGCGCGCTCGGTGCCGTCGGTTGCCGGCCGCGCCGCAAGGATCCTGGCCCAAGCCCGGGCCAGGATCCTTGGCGTGGGTGGGGTCAGGTCGGCAGCGCTCGGGTCAGGCGTGTTCGCAGGCCGGCCGGGCTGAACCCGCCGGGCGGCCCGGCAGGACGCCGGCCGGCCCGTGGACCGGCCGTGCTCAGCGAGCCAGGGCGACGAGCCCGTCGACGACCTCGGCCGGGCTGGGCTGCTCCCGGCTCTGCCGCGCCAGCCCGGCCGCGGCTTCGCGGTAGGCCGCGTCGCCGAGGATCTCGGCCGCCGCCGTCCGGATCGTCTCGGTGTCCGCCTCGGCGAGGTCCAGCTTGATGCCCGCGCCCGCTGCCGATACCAGGGCCGAGATGAGGCGCTGGTCCGGCAGCTGGGGGATCATCAGCTGCGGGGTTCCGCAGGACACCGCCGTCAGTGCGGTGCTCGGGCCCGCCTGCGAGATCAGCAGGTCGCAGCTGGGCAGCAGGGTGTGCAGCGGGATCCGTTCGACGATCCGGACGTTGCCCGGGACCGGGCCGACCGCGGCCCGGTCGTCGCCGGCCACCGTCGCCACCACCTCGACCGGCAGCCCCGCCACCGCGTGGACGAGCCGGTCGATGACGCATTCGTAGAACGCCAGCTGGGAACTGGTCGTGCCGTAGGTCACGCAGATCCGCGGCCGGGTCCGCGGCCCGGCCGCCCACGCCGGCAGCACCGTCGCGCCGTTGAACGGGACGTAGCGCATGTGCCGCCGGGTGAAGTCGCCGGGCACCTGCAGGGCGGGCGGGCAGTGGTCCACCGTCACCGCACCCGCCACGTCCACTGTGGACAACCCGAGCGAGGATGCGGTCGCGGCGAGCGCCGCGGGTTCGAAGGACCGGAGGTAGGAGAGGATGTCGACGCCCCACAGGTGGCGCACGGCGGGAACGCCCAGCGCGGTCGCGACCAGCGCCGCGGCGTAGGTGCTCTCCTCGAACACCACCAGGTCCGGCCGCCAGGACCGCATCAGCGCCAGCAGCGGGCCGGCCATCTTCTCCGCTATCCCGGCATAAGCGGACACCGTGCGGGACTCCTTGCCCGAGCCGCGCACCCGGGGGTCCTCCGCCAGCAGCCGGGCCACCACCGGCTCGATCTCCTCGTCCCGCCCGATGGCCACCGCGGGCAACCCGGACGCCTGGACCACCGGGACGAGGGACGGCTGGCTCGCGACCCGGACGTCGTGGCCGGCGGCCCGGAAGGCCCAGCCCAGGGTCACCATGGGCTGGTAGTGCGTCGGCCACGCCCACGTGCAGAACAGAATTCGCATGCCCGCACGATCCCTTCCCCGCCTCGGGAACGGCTCGAACCTGCTTCGCCACCGCCCACCGGCCCACCCATCCTGGACCCGGACTCCAGCCGGTCTCGCGACGGTGGCCGGACTGCTGTGTCGATCGCTGCCGATCCGGCCACAGTCACGGCCGGATGGCTTCGTGGCAACGGTTACGTGCGGCGTGGGGGGTCGGCCTGCTATGGCCGGATTGGTAACTGGGCGGAGGTGAACCGGCGTGCGCGTGCTGCTGGTGTCGTGGGCCTGGCCGTCCCATGTGCGGCCCCTGGTCCCGATCGGGTGGGCCTTCCGCGCGGCGGGACACGACGTCAGGTTCGCCACGCAGCCCCGGCTGGCCGGCGCGGTGACCGGCGCGGGCCTGCCCGCGGTGTCCGTGGGCGGCGGCGGCGACCACACCGCGTTGCTGGCTCGCGCCATGCGCCCGATCCGCCCGGCCCCGGATGCCGGACCCGCCCCGGGCCGCGGCACCGGCAAGCGGCTCGGCCTGTCGGTTGCGCTCGCCGAAGACATGGCAGGCGACCTCGAGGCGTTCTGCCGCAGCTGGGCGCCGGACCTCGTGCTCTACGAGCCGACGACCTACGCCGCGCCCCTGGTGGCCGCGAAACTCGGCTTGCCGCACGTGCGCGTGCTGTGGGGCGTCGACTTCCATTCCCCGGCCCGGGCCTTCGAAAACCTGGCCTTCGCCGAGCTGTGCGGGAAACTGGGGATCGGCGGCTTCGACTCGGCCGGCACCGTCACCGTGGACCCGTGCCCGCCGTCGTTGCAGGTCGAAGTGCCCGGCCGCGTCCTGCGCACGAGGTACGTGCCCTACAACGGGACCGGCGCCGTGCCGGGCTGGCTGTGGACCGAGCCACGCCACCCCCGGGTGGTGCTCACCTGGGGCGTCTCACCGCAGTTCAAGGGACCGGAGGAATGGGCCGCCGCGGCGCGGCGGATGCGGGCGCTCGTGGCGGCGATCGCCCGGCCGGACCTCGACCTGGTGGTCGCGGTGCCGAGCACGGACGCCCTCGGCGCGGACCTGCCCGACGGCGTCCGCCTGGTCGAGAACCTGCCGTTGCACCTGGTGCTGCCGAGCAGCGCGGTGCTGATCTCCCGCGGCGGCGCCGGATCCATGATGACCGGTGTCGCGGCCGGCGTGCGGCAGGTCGTGGTGCCCGAGTACTTCCCGGATCTCGTGCCGGCCCAGCGGCTGGCCGCCACCGGCGCCGGTGCCCTGGTCGAAGACGACGACCCGGAGGCGGTGCGGGCGGCACTGGACGCGGTCCTCGCCGACGAGGCGGCCGCCGGTGCCGCCCGGCGGCTGCGGTCCGAGGTGGCCGCGCAGGCCACGCTCGACGAGACGGTCGGCGAACTGCGCACGCTGGCCGGCAGCCGGTGACCCCGTGATCCGCTCGACGGCCGTCGCCGGCCGAGGAGGCCGTATGCGTTTGCTGTTCGTGTCGTGGGCCTGGCCCTCGCACCTGTTCCCGATGGTCCCGACGGCGTGGGGACTGCGGCTCGCCGGGCACGAGGTCGTGCTCGCCTGCCCGCCGTCGCTGGTGCCGGTGGCGGCCCGGACCGGGCTGCCGGTGGCCCGGATCGGCGCCGACGTCGACCTCGCGCCGCGGATGAAGTCCTTCATGGACGGTGCGAAACCGCGCCGGGAGCGGCGGACCCCGCTCGACATGTTCGTCCCGGTCGCCGACGCCATGGCCGGCGACCTGCTCCGGTTCGCCCGCGACTGGCGCGCGGACGTCATCGTGCACGACCCGACGACCTACGCCGCCCCCGCCGTCGCCGCCGCCCTCGGCGTGCCTTCCGTGCGGCACCTGTGGGGCGTCGACTTCACCTACCCGCTGCGGATGTTCGAGGAAACCGCCTTCGCCGGCCTGTACGAACGCCTCGGCGCCGGCGCGTGCGTGGTCAGCGGGGACACCCCGACGCTCGACCCGTGCCCGCCGGGCCTGCAGCTGCCGGTGGAGTACACCCCGGTGCGGATGGCCTACCGGCCCTACAACGGCACCGCGGTCTACGAGCGCACGCTTCTGGACTGCCGAGCGGTGCCCCGGCTGTGCGTCACCTGGGGGACGACCAGCGGCAAGTTCGGCGCGGCCGGCTCGCTCCCCGGGCTCGTCTTCGCCGCCGCCGCCGACCTGGGCCTCGACGTCGTGTTCGCGACCTCGGGCGCCGAGGCGTTCGGCCCGGAGTACCCCAAGACCTGGCAGACCGTCGTGATGCAACCGCTCAACCTGGTGCTGCCGGGCTGCGACCTGGTGGTTCACCCCGGGGGATCGGGCAGTGCCCTCACCACCGTGCTCGCCGGGTTGCCGCAGGTGTGCCTGCCGCTCATCCCGGACCAGGAGACGAACGCGGCCCAGCTGGCCGGCGCCGGTGCCGGGGCGCGGGTCGGCGCCGCCGACGCGACGGTCGAAGCGATCCGGGACGTCCTCGCCGAGCTCCTGGCCGACCCCTCGTTCACCGAGGCCGCGGCCGCGCTGCGCGAGGAGTCCCGCGCGTTGCCGGACCCGGCCGCGGCGGGCGCCGGGCTGCTCGCCGCGGTGGGAGGCTGACGTGCGCGTCCTGCTGACCTCGTGGGCCTGGCCCACGCACTACTTCTGGCTCACGCCGATCGCGTGGTCCCTGCGGGCCGCCGGGCACGAGGTGCTCGTCGCGGTGCCGCCCGGCGCGGTGGCCGGGGTGACGCGCGGAGGTCTGCCGGCCGTCGCCGTCGGAGCCGACTTCGACGTGCTGCCGATCATCGAGAAGTACTACTGGGCCTCGCCGCTGGCCGAGGAGGCCGCGGCGGGCGAGCTGACCGACTGGGAGGCCGCCCGCGCGGCGGGTGAACAGCCGCTGGCGGTCTACGCGCTCATCGCGAAGGTCATGCAGGACGACCTGGTCGCGCTCGTCCGCCGGTGGCAACCCGGCCTCCTGGTGTTCGACGCGGTCACCTACGCCGGGCCGCTCGCCGCGGCCGCGTGCGGAGTGCCCGCGGTGCGCCAGATCTGGGGCGTGGACTACAGCTCGTACCTCTCCGGGTTCGCGCCGCGGGCGCTCGCCGCCCACCGGGCCGCGCTCGGCCTCGACGACCTCGACGTGCACGGGGCGGCCACGCTGGACCCGTGCCCGCCGAGCCTGCAGCGCCGCGACGACGTGCGCCGGCTCTTCGCCCGGCACCTGCCGTTCAACGGCTCCGGCACCGTCCCGCGCTGGCTGCTCGACCCCCCGCGCCGCAAGCGGATCTGCGTCACCTGGGGCACCATCGCGCACGTGCTCGGCGAGCGCGCGTTCGGCGTGGACAAGGTGCTGGGCGCCTTCGCCGAGGTCGACGCCGAGGTCGTCTGCGCGGTGTCGCCCCGGGACCGCGCGCGGCTCGGCGTGCTCCCGGCGAACGTCCGGGTGGCCGAGAACCTGCCGCTGCACCTGCTGCTGCCCAGCTGCGACCTGATCGTCTCCCAAGGCGGCGCCGGTGCGGTCGCGTCGGCCGTCACGGCGGGCGTGCCGCAGGTGTGCGTGCCGCATTTCGGCGAGCACGTGCTCAACAGCCGGGCGATCGCGGACGCCGGCGCGGGCGAGCTGGTCCCGCTCGACGCCGCGACCGCGGATTCCGTGGAGGCCACCGTGCTGCGGGTGCTCGGTTCGGCGTCGCACGAGAAGGCCGCGGCGGCGCTGGCCGAGGAGGCCGCCGCGCAGCCGGCACTGTCCGAAGTGGCCGCCGGGTTGCCGGAACTGGCCGGGGTGAAAGGGAGCGGCGCGTGCGGGTGATGTTCACCTTGTGGAACTGGACGACCCACCTCTACCCGATGGTGCCGCTGGCGTGGTCGTTGCGCGCGGCGGGGCACGAGGTGGTCGTGGCGACCCAGCCGGGACTGGTGCCCGCGGTGCGGGGCACCGGCCTGCCCGCCGTGGCGGTCGGCGCCGACGTCGACACCGCCGCGATGATGGGGCAGTACGTGCAGCGCGCGCGGCGGCACGACGCCCAGCTCGTGGAATGGGCGCAGATGCGCCGGTTCGGGCCGCGCAACTGCTGGCTCGGCGTCGCGGCGGCCGAGGCGATGACCGGCGGGCTCCACGACTTCGCCCGCGCGTGGCAGCCGGACCTGGTGGTGTTCGAGGCGACGACGTACGCCGGGCCGATCGTGGCGCGGCTGCTCGGCGTGCCCGCGGTCCGGCACACCTGGGGGATCGACTACGCCTGCCTCACCCGGGAGTTCGAGGACGAAGCACTGGCGGACCTGTGCGCCCGGTGGGGCCTGCCGGGGGTCGAACCGCTGGGCGAGGTCACCGTCGATCCGTGCCCGCCGAGCGTGCAGGTGGTGGCGGGCGGGCCGGTCCCCGGCGTGCCCGAGGTGACCCGGCTGCCCATGCGGTACGTGCCCTTCAACGGCCCCGGGGTGCTGCCCGGCTGGCTGACCGATCCGCGGCGCGGCAAGCGGATCTGCGTCACCTGGGGGTTGTCGAACGGGCGGTTCGACAAGGAGCTCGTCGTCACGGGCCGGGTCGTCGAAGCCCTCGCCGGGCTCGGCGCCGAGGTGGTGGCCGCCGTGCCGGCGGCCGAGGGGGAAGCGATCGAGGCGGTCGCGCCGAACGTGCGGGTCGTGCGGGGACTGCCGTTCCACGCGCTGCTGCCGACCTGCGACGCGGTGGTTTCCCAAGGCGGGCTCGGCACGCTCTTGACGGCGGTCGCCGCCGGGGTACCCCAGGTCGTCGTGCCCCAGCGCGCGGACCTGATCCTCAACGCCCGTCAGCTCGCCGCGGCCGGTGCGGCCGATTTCGTTTTCCCCGGCGACGGTTTCGAGGAGCTCCTGACCGAAAAGGTGGCCGCCGTCCTGGCCGGTTCCCTCGACGACGGCGCCCGGAAGCTTTCGGCCGAGCTGCACGAGCTGCCCACACCGAACCAGATCGCCGCCCGGCTGCCGCTGCGCGAAGCGGCGTCGACCGCCGCTTGAGGCAGCGTGCCGAGGATGGCCGCCAAGGAGGAACAGATGACCACAGAGACGCTGTCCGTGCTGCACGGCCCCCGGGAGGCGTATTCCGGCGGCGCGCGCATCGAAGAGCTGGTCGCGCGCACCGCCGAGCGCTGCGGTGACGCGGTGGCGCTGCGGTGGCGGGAAACCGAAGTGACCTACGCCGAGCTCGTGGCGGACGCCGAGGTGGCGGCCTCGGCGCTGGCGGCGGCCGGGGTCGGCCCGGGTGACATCGTGGCGGTCCGGGCGCCGCGCACCCCGCGCCTGGTCGCGGTGCTGCTCGGCGTGCTGCGCACCGGCGCCGCCTACGCCTGTGCGCCCCCGGACTGGCCGCTGGACCGGGTGCGGCAGCTGATCGAGCGGACCGGGGCGAAGCTGCTGCTGAGCCACGAGCCGTTCGCCGGTGTGTCCACACTGGACATCGACGCACTGCCGGGCGGGGCACCGGTGCCCGCACACGGACTCGACGGCACGGCGCCGTTCTGCGTGTTCTTGACCTCCGGCAGCACCGGCGTGCCGAAGGCCGCGCTCGCACCGCACAGCGGCGTCGCCCGCACCGCCCTCGACCGGCGGCACGGGCACGACGGCCGGATCGTCTCGCTGCAGCAGGCGAACCCGGCGTGGGACGTGTTCGCGTTCGAGCTCTGGGTGCCGTTGATCAAGGGCGGCACCGCCGTGCTCCACGACAGCGGGCACCTGAGCGGCCCCCAGGTGCGCGCGCGGATCGACGAGGGCGTGACGCTCATCGCGATGGCGTCGACGCTGTTCAACGCGCTGGTGGACGACGACGTCGAGTGCTTCGCCGGCGCGCGGGTGCTGTTCGTCGGCGGCGAGCGGGCTTCGGCCGCGCACGTGAAGCGGTGCCTGCGCGCGCATCCCGGCCTGCGGGTGGTCAACGCCTACGGACCCGTGGAGAACACGGTGAGCACCACCGCGTGGTCCACCACGGACCCGGACTTCGGCGACGAAGTTCCGATCGGCACCCCGTCGGTGAACACCTCGGTGTACCTGCTCGACGAGGACCGCCGGATCGTCCCGGCCGGGCAGACCGGCGAGATCGTGACGGTCGGCGACGGCGTGTGCTTCGGGTACGTCGGCGACGAAGCCGAGACGGCGAACCGGTTCGCCACGCTGGCCTTGGACGGAGTGCCCCGCCGCGCCTACTTCACCGGCGACCTGGCGCGGCTGGACGAAGCGGGCCGGCTGGTGTTCGTCGGCCGTCGCGACCGGCAGCTCAAGGTCCGCGGGGTCCGGATCGAAGCCGAGGAGGTCGAGCGGATCATCGAGGCGGTGCCCGGGGTCACCGCGGGCGTGGTGGTGCCGCTGCCGTTCGACGGAGCGCTGAAGACCAGCCTGGCCGCGTTCTACGTCGGCGAGGGCGTGCCGCCCGAGCTGGTGCGCAAGGCCGTCGCCGCGGTCCTGCCCGCCGGCTTCGTCCCCGACGTCGTCCTCGCCGTGGCGGAGCTGCCCAAGCTGCCCAACGGGAAGCTCGACCTGCGAGCCCTCGCCGAAGCGGCGGGTGCGGGCACCGCGGCGTCCACCGACGACGGCGTGGGCCTCGAAGCCACCCTCCGGGAGGTCGCCTCCGAGGTGCTCGGCTACCGGGTGGGCGTCGACGACGACGTCTTCGACCGGGGCGCCACCTCGCTCACCGCGATCCGCATCTCCACGCGGATCGGCGCGCTGTTCGGCCGGCTGGTCGCGGTGCCCGACATCCTCGCCGCGCGCACCCCGAAGGCCATCGCCGCGGCCGTGGCCGCGGCGCCGGCCCTCGAGCCCGGCGTCGCCGGCCACCACGACCCCGGACCGGAGACCGCGTACGAGCCGGACCACGTCCCGTTCACCGTCGCCGAGTTCTGGCACGCCCAGAAGCAGGCCGGTCACCTCGAGGAAGCCGTCGTGCCGGTGATCTACCGGGTACGCGGCGCCGTCGACCGGGCCGCGCTCGGCCGGGCGCTCGACCACGTCGTCGCCCGGCACGAGGTGCTGCGGGCCCGGTTCGCCGAGGGCGGCCGGACGCCGAAGGTGCGGATCCACCCCGCCGCCGAACTGGCCGGGTTGCTGACCGACCGCCCGGCGGCCACGACGGCGGACGCGGTCCGGGACGCGTGCGCCTGGGTGATGCGCCCGTTCGACCTGGGCGCCGACTTCCCCATCCGGGCCGCGTACTACCCGGTGTCCGCCACCGAATCGGTGCTCGCCGTGGGGATCCACCACATCTCGTTCGACGGGTGGTCCGGCCAGGTCTTCGCCGCGGACCTGGTCCGCGCCTACGACGCCTTCCTCGCCGGGCGGCCCGGCCTGGCCGAGTGGCCGGCCAGCTACTACCGCGTTTCGGCCGAGCAGTGGGAGCAGTACCGCGACCGGTACCCGCTCGCGGTCTACACCAAGCAGTCGGCCATGGCCGACGCGCCGGAGCTGCGCTTCCCGCTGCCCGGCCCCCGGCCGTGGGGCGGGCCGGCGGCCGAGGTCGGCCTCGACATCGACGAGGTGCTACTGCCGGCGGTCGGCCGGGCCGCCGCCGCGGTCGGCGGCACCGTGATGGCCATCTTCTACGCGGCTTACGTGCTGCTCCTGCGGGAACTGACCGGCGAGCCGTCACCGGCGGTCGCGCTGCCGACCACCGGGCGGTTCACCGAGGAAGCCGGCGACGTCATCGGGTGCCTCGCGAGCATGGTCCCGATGCGCCCGCCCGCCGGGATCGACGACCCGGCCGAGCTCGCCGCGGCGGCCGCGCGGCAGCTGCAGGAGGTGATGCGGCCCCCGCTGGTGCCGCTCGCCGCGGTGATGCCGGCGATCCCCGAGGGCCACCAGCGGCATCCGCTGCTGCAGGCCTACCTGCTGCAGGAGGAGATGCCCCCGGCGGCGGTGCGGTTCGGCGACGCGCAAGCCGAGCTGGTCCGCGTGCCGCCGCGCAACGCCCTGCCGGAGATCACCTTGGAGCTGTGGCCGCACCCGGCCGTCGGCGGGGTGCTGCGGTACCGGACCGACGCGATCGGCGAGGAGCAGGCCCGTGGCCTCGCCGACCGGCTCATCGACCACGTGACGCAGGTCGTCCGTGCCCTGGAGGGAAAACTGTGACTTCCGAGAAGACCGTTACGCCCGACATCGAGTCCCTGATCCGGGCCGCGAGCGGACGCCCGGACGAGGTCCGGGCCCGGCTGGACGCGCTCGGCCTCGCCCGGGTCGCCGAGCTCGCGGTGGCCGAGTGGACGCTGCGGCTCGACCCGCCCGTGAACCCGCTGGAAATCCACATCGGACTGTCCGTTTCGGACGGAGGGGAGTCCGCGGACCACACGTGGGTGCTGCGGGCAGGCGAGCCGGTGCGCGTGCTGCCGGGAGCGCACCCCGGCTGCGACGTCCGGCTGCGTTACGACGCCGCGGACCTGATCACCGAACTGTGGGGTCCCTCGCGCGGGCGCTCGTCGCCCGCCCGCGCCTACGAACTGGCGACCGCGATGGACCCCCACTTCCCGCCCCGCGAACGCCAGCCCTCCATCGCCGCGGCGTCGGCCACCCTCACCGCGGCGCTGTCGGCGCGGGCCCCGGACCTGGGTGCGCTGGCCGTCCGGTACGGCTCGGACAAGTGGGGCCAGACGCACTGGTTCACCCAGCACTACGAGCGGCATTTCGCGCCGCTGCGCGAGGAACCGGTGCGGTTGCTGGAAATCGGCGTCGGCGGCTACGAGGACGAGGAGTCCGGGGGCGGTTCGCTGAAGATGTGGCGCCGCTACTTCCCGCGGGCCTCGGTGTTCGGGCTCGACTACTTCGACAAGTCCCGGTTCTCCGGACCGCGGCTGACCGTGGTGCGCGGTGACCAGAACGACCCGGCCCAGCTCGACGCGCTGGCCAAGGAGCACGGCCCGTTCGACATCGTGATCGACGACGGCAGCCACATCAACGAACACGTGCTCACGTCGTTCCGGGCGCTGTTCCCGTACGTGCGCACCGGGGGCTTCTACGTGATCGAGGACCTGTGGACCTCGTACCTGCCGGGCTACGGCGGTGACGACCGCGACTTCGGGGTGCCCACGACGATGCTCGGGTTGCTGAAGACGCTGCTGGACGACCTGCACCACCAGGAGCGTGACACCGACGGTGAGCCGTCGGCGACCGAGTCCGGGCTGGTCGGCATGCACGTCTACCACAACATCGCGTTCCTGGAGAAGGGCCGCAACGCCGAAGGCGGCATCCCGCGGTGGATGCCCCGCGCTCCGCACTGGTGACCCCCCCGGTGTTCCCCTCGCCGCACGGCGAGGGGAACACCGGCGTCAGATCAGGACCGGCGCCGCCAGGTAGCGGTCGAGGACGCGCTGGTAGTACGTCGGGCCGAGGCCGAACCGGGTCACCACGTCGGGGATCAGCCGGGTCAGCTTCGCCAGCGAGACCGGCACCGCCGAAGTCGTCCGCGGCGGCTGCGGGCAGTACTCGCGTTCGACGCACCGGCCGAGCCGGTTTTCGATGTGCCGGATGATGTCGTCGATCGGCACCGCCACCCCGGACCCGAGGTTGACCACCTGCCCGGTCACCCCGCGCGTCAGCAGGATGTCGATCATCGAGATCGCGTGCTCGACATCGAGCAGATCCCGGTGCGCGCGCTCGTAGACGCGCACCCGGCCCGACCGCACCTGGGCGACCAGCGCCGGCAGCAGCTGGTGGGCACGCTGGTTGTGGCCGACCAGGTTGGTCATCCGCAGGATCAGGTGCTCCACCCCGGAGTGGGCGACCACGGCCTCCATGGCCAGCTTGTGCCTGCCGTAGGCGAGCGGCGGGAAGACCACGTCGTCCTCGCGGGTCGGGCAGTCGGCCGCGCCGTACATCGCGCCCGACGCCGTCGACAGGTACACCAGCCGCTCGCCGGTGCGGCGGCAGCGGCGGAGGGTGTCGTACAACCCCGCCGCGTCCTTGCCGTAGTCGTCCGGTGAGGTCACGGTCGTGGTCGCGACACCGGTGGCGAGGATGACCGTGCGCGGATGGTCGATGCCGTGTTCGCGCAGGTTCTTGGCCATGAAACCGCGTCCGATGATCTCCACCGGTGCTCCTCTCGGTCCGGGTCGGCCCAGCCCGGATCGTCGGGCGGCGGACTCGAAGGCCCGTCCAGCGCGGCTCACGCGGATTGTCCTTCGAACGGAGGACACCGCGGATCGATCGTTCGCACCTCGCCAAGGGCGAACCGGGGTGGCTAGCCTGACCGCCATGCTGAAGGACACCGTGATCAGGACGCGCGGCCTGCGGAAGAAGTACCGGGACACCGTGGCGCTCGACGTCGTGGATCTCGATGTCGAACAGGGCGAGATCTTCGCGTTGCTCGGGCCGAACGGCGCCGGCAAGACGACGCTGACCGAGATCCTCGAGGGCTTCCGCGACCGGGACTCCGGGGAGATCGACGTGCTCGGCGAGGACCCCGGCAAGGCGAGCCTCGCCTGGCGCACGCGGGTGGGCGTGGTCCTGCAGAACTCGCAGGACTACGCGCAGCTGACGGCGCTCGAGGTGCTCACGCACTTCGCCTCCTTCTACCCGGACGCGCGGCGCCCGGCCGAGCTGATCGGCGCCGTCGGGCTGAGCGGCCACGAGCACAAGCGGGCCGCGCAGCTGTCCGGCGGCCAGCGGCGGCGGCTCGACGTGGCGCTCGGCCTGGTCGGCCGTCCGGAGCTGCTCTTCCTCGACGAGCCGACCACCGGCTTCGACCCCGAGGTGCGGCGGCAGTTCTGGGACCTGGTGACGCGCCTGCGCGAAGAGGGCACCACGATCCTGCTGACCACGCACTACCTCGACGAGGCCGAGCACCTGGCCGACCGGGTCGGGGTGCTGAGCAAGGGCGCGCTCGTGGACGTCGACACGCCGGCGCGTCTCGGCGGCCGGCACCTGCTCGAGGCGGTCGTGTCCTGGACCGACGCCGACGGTCCGCACGAGGTGCGGAGCCCGAACCCGACGCGGACCGTGCTGGAGCTGGCCGCGCGGTTCGGCGACGACATCCCCGGCCTCGCCGTCCGGCGGCCGACCCTCGAAGACGTCTACCTGAGCATGATCGGAGCGACCGGTGACTGAGACGAAAACCGCGGACCGGGCGATGCGGCTCCCCGTGCCCGCGTGGCGGATCGGGCTGGCGCGCGGCTCGCTGGAGATCAAGCAGTTCTTCCGCGAGAAGGGCCAGGTGATCTTCACCTTCGCCCTGCCGGTGATCATGCTGGTGCTGCTGGCGAGCATCTTCCGGGGCCGGATCGGGGACACCGGCGTGGACGCCCAGCAGATCTACGTCACCGGGATGCTCGGCGTCGGCATCCTGTCGACCTCGTTCCAGAGCATGGTGCTCCAGGTGGCGGGCGAGCGTGCGAACGGCACGCTCAAGCGGCTGCGCGGCACGCCGATGCCGCGCAGCGCCTACTTCGTGGGGAAGATCGCGGTCGTGCTGGTGTCCAGCCTCGGCCAGGTGGTCGTGCTGCTCGGGGTCGGCACCCTCTTCTTCGGCCTGCACCTGCCCTCCGACGTCGGGCACTGGCTGACGTTCGGGTGGGTCTACGTGCTCGGGATCATCGCGTGCACGCTGCTCGGCCTCGCCTATTCGAGCGTGGTGCCGGCCGCGAGCGCGGGCGCGATGGTGTTCTTGCCGGTGATCACCCTGCAGTTCATCTCCGGGGTGTTCATCCCGTTCAACCAGCTGCCCGACGTGCTGCAGAAGATCGCCGCGGTGTTCCCGCTCAAGTGGCTCTGCCAGGGCATGCGCTCGGTGTTCCTGCCGGACGCCTTCCAGCAGTACGAGCCCGGGCTGTCCTGGGCGCACGGGCGGGTCGCGCTGGTGCTCGCCGGGTACGGCGTGCTTGGGTTGGTCCTGTGCCTGACGACGTTCCGCTGGAAGGGTCGCGACGACGGGTGAAGGCTCCGGTGACATCCGCGGAGAAGGACGCCAGCGGGCAGGGCTGGCTGCTGCGGATCCTGCTGGGCTGGCACGCGTCCTTCGCGCTGATGGGGGTCGTGCTCGTCGTGCTCGCCGCGTTCGAGCGCGACCCCTGGTTCGTCTACGCCGTGGTCGCGCTCATCGGCGTCGCCTACGCCGTGGTGGGCGCGCCCGCGCTGGGCGGCACGGCACCGGCCGGGTACGGCTGGCTCTTCCTCGCGCTGGCCTTCGCCGGGACGCTGGGGATGGTGGCCGTCGACGGGCTGATGTCGATTGCCTTGTACGTGCTCCTGCCCGCGGCGTTCGCCTTGCTGCAGCCCATCCGGATCGCGGTGTGGGCCTGCCTCGCCGTCACCCTGGCGAGTGATGTCCTGATCCTCGGCCGGCGCGGCTGGACGCCGGGCGCGGTTTCCGACGTCGCCGTGCAGACCGCGACCGTGTGGCTGTTCGCGCTGCTCGTGGGCTTCTTCGTGACCCAGCTGCTCACCGAGAACCGGCGGCGGGGGGAGCTGATCGCCGAGCTGGAGAACGTCCGCAGCGAACTGACCGAGTCCTACCACGAGGCGGGCGTCCAGTCCGAACGCTACCGGCTCGCCCAGGAGATCCACGACACGGTCGGGCAGGGCCTGACCAGCCTGCTGATGCTGATCCGCGCGGCCGACGCGGCCATCCCCGCCGACCCGGAGCGGGCGCACGAACGGCTCGCGCTGGCGCAGAAGACGGCGACGGAAAACCTGGCCGAAGTGCGCGCCGTGATCAGCGCGTCCGGGCCCGCCGGGCTGAGCGCGTCGCCGCTCGACGTGGCGATCGGCAAGGTCGTCGCCCGGCTGGGGCAGGAGCTGGGTATCGAAGCGAGCGCGGAAGTGCTCGGCGAGCCGCGGGCGCCGTCGACCGACGTCCAGGTGGTGCTGCTGCGCGCGGTGCAGGAGGCGCTGGCCAACGTGCGCAAGCACGCCAACGCCACCCGCGTGCGCGTGCGGGTGCGCTACCACGCCCGGTCGGTGCAGCTGGAGGTCGCCGACAACGGCCGCGGCTTCGAGACCGGCGGCGCTTCGGGCTTCGGCCTGGCGGGGATGCGCGCGCGGGTCGAGCAGGTCTCCGGCATGATGACGGTGTCCAGCGCGCCCGGGTCGGGCACGACGATCAAGATCGAGGTGAGCTGTTGAGCATCCGGATCGTGCTCGCCGACGACCACCCGGTGGTGCGCGCGGGCCTGGTCGGGCTGCTCGCGATGGAGGCGGACTTCGAAATCGTCGGCGAGGCGGCCGACGGGGCCGAGGCGGTCGCCGTGGCCGCCGGGCTCCGGCCGGACGTCGTGCTGATGGACCTGCGGATGCCGGAACTCGACGGGGTCGCGGCGACTGCGCGGATCGTGGCCGAGGTGCCGGGCTGCCGCGTGCTGATCCTGACCACCTACGACACGGACCAGAACATCGTGCACGCCGTCGAGGCGGGCGCATCGGGTTATCTCCTCAAGGACGCGACACCCGAGGAGCTGGCGGCGGCGGTCCGCGCCGCGGCGGGCGGGGAAACCGTGCTGTCCCCGGCGATCGTCGCGAAACTGGTGAACCACCTGCGCAGTCCCGCCCCGGCGCCGGCCGAGCCGGAATTGCTCACCCCGCGCGAAACCCAGGTGCTGCGGCTGGTGGCCCGGGGGCTGACGAACGCGGACATCGGCCGGGAGCTGCATATCAGCGAGACGACCGTGAAGACGCACTTGGTGCGGATGTTCGCCAAGCTCGAGGTCGGCGACCGCACGGCGGCGGTCACGGTCGCGATGGAACGGGGCGTCTTCCCCGGCTGAGTACCCTCCAGGACCGTTGCCGCGCCCTGTATTCGAGGGTGATTCGAGTTCCCCCGGCGAGGGTGGGCACCTGAACTTCTTCCGAAGGAAGGTGCACCGGTGGTGACTTCTCCCTCCACTCTCGTTCAGCGGGACATGCTGGACCGGTTCCTGGAATCGGCGGCCACGCTGAGCACGCCGACGCTCGGCGGGCACGGTGAAGTCACCGCCTGGCTGGCCGAACGGACCGCGCGCGGCAGCTTCACGACCGAGGCGATCCCGTTCGCCGAGCTGGACGGCTGGTCGTTCGATCCGGACACCGGCGACCTCGGCCACCGTTCCGGCGGCTTCTTCACGATCCGCGGTCTCGACGTGCACGACCCCGCCGGCGTCGTGCCGGCGTGGACGCAGCCGATCATCCACCAGCCCGAGGTCGGGGTGCTCGGCATCCTGGTCAAGGAGATCGACGGGGTGCTCTGCCTGCTGATGCAGGCGAAGATGGAGCCGGGCAACGTCAACGTGATCCAGCTTTCCCCGACCGTCCAGGCCACCCGCAGCAACTTCCTGCGCCTCCACGGCGGCGCGGCGACCAAGTACCTCGAGCACTTCACCGAACCCGGCCGCGGCACCGTGCTCGTCGACGTGCTGCACTCGGAGCAGGGTGGCCGGTTCTTCCGCAAGCGCAACCGCAACATCATCGTCGAGACCACCGAGGACGTGCCGCTGCACGAGGGCTTCCGGTGGTTCACCCTCGGCCAGGTCCACGAGCTGCTGCGGCAGGACAACATGGTCAACATGGACAGCCGCACCGTGCTGGCCTGCCTCCCGATGAACGCCACCGCCCGGCCGCCCGAGCGGCGCGCGGGCGAGCTGGGCCCGGCGGTCGTCGCGTCCTTCCGGCAGGACCCCGAACCCGCCGGCCTCCAGAACTGGCTCAACCACGTCAAAGGCGACTGCGAGCTCACCGCGAAACTCACGCCCCTGCGGTCGGTCGGCCGCTGGCACCGGGACGAGCGGGTGATCGCCCACGAGGAGGCCCGTTACTTCGAGGTCGTCGCGATGTCGGTCACGGCCACCGGCCGCGAGGTCCGCAGCTGGACCCAGCCGCTCATCGCGCCGTGCGGCACGGGTCTGGTCGCCTTCCTGGCCAGCCGCGCCCGCGGGTACCTGGAAGTGCTGCTGCAGGCCAGGGTCGAGGCGGGTACCCCCGACATCGTCGAACTGGGCCCGACCGTGCAGTGCATGCCGGACAACTACCTGCACCTGGCGCCGGAACGGCGTCCCGCGTTCCTGGACCACGTGCGCACGGCGCGGGGGAAGGACGTCAAGTACGACGTCGTCCTCTCGGAGGAAGGCGGCCGGTTCTACCGGGCCGAGAACCGGTACCGGATCGTGGAGGTCGCCGACGACGTCCGGTTCGCCGCGACCCCGCCGGGCTTCCGCTGGGCCAGCCTCGCCCAGCTGTCGGCGCTCATCCCGCACAGCGGCTACCTGAACGTCGAAGCGCGCAGCCTGCTGGCCTGCATGCGCGCCCTCTGCTGACCCCACCCCGACACGGCGCTGCCACGTGGAAGCGCCCACTTTGCCGACGCTGCCGACCAGGAGGTCGAACCCGTGTTCCCCGAACGGCTCGAACGTGCTGTCTACGGGCTGTACGTCACGCACGCGGTGCAGCTGGCCTGCGCCCACGGTGTGTTCGACGCCCTGCTGCCCGCGCCCGCACCGTCCACAGTGGTGGCCGAAAAGCTCGGGCTCGACCGGGAGACCCTCCACCGGATCCTCGTGGTGCTCGGCGGAGCGGGCCTGCTCGAGGCAGGAGTGGACGGCTGGGTGGTGCCCGCCGACCTCCGGCCGTTCGTCGACTCCGGCGCCGAGGAGTACCTCGGCGGGTTCGTCACCCACCTGACCGAGAGCACGGCCGGGCGGATGTCCGAGGTGGCCGGCTTCCTCGAGCGGGGCAAGCCGGCCGGCACCCGGCCGTTCGACGTGCTCTACCACGACGAGGCCGCGACCGAGCGGTTCCTGCAGGCCATGTGGGACCTCAGCCACGGCGTCTCGGCGGAGCTGGCCGCACTGTCCGAACTGGACACCGCGACGCACCTGGTCGACGTCGGCGGGGCGAGCGGCCCGTTCGCGGTGGCCGCGCTGCGGGCCGCGCCGTCGCTGACGGCCACGGTGTTCGACCTGCCGGCGGTCGGCCCCGCCGTCGCCCGCACGCGCGAGCGCTTCGGCCTCGCCGGACGGCTCGGATTCACGCCCGGTGACTTCTTCCGCGACCGGCTGCCCGAGGGCGACCGGATCGCGTTCGGCTACATCCTGTCCGACTGGGCCGACGGGACGTGCGCCGAGCTGCTGGCCGCCGCGCGCCGCGCGTGCCGGCCCGGTGGGCTGGTGCTGATCATGGAGCGGCTGTTCGACGACGACGGCGTCGGCCCGCTCGCCACCGCGGCGATGAACCTCTCCATGCACGTCGAAACCGAAGGCCGTCACCGCAGCGCCGCGGAATACGTCGAGCTGCTGACCGCGGCCGGCTTCCACGGCTGTGAGGTCCGGCGCGGCACCCGCGACAAGCACCTCGTGCTGGGCCGGGCGTGATGGCCGCCTTCACCGGGGTCTGCGCGGACATCGTCGCGGCCCAGCGAAGAGCCGGCCGGTTCGCGCTCACCGCCGCCGAACGGGAACTGTTCGGGCGGTGGCACGAGGAAGCCGCCGCCGAGCCCACCGAAGCGAACCTGCCGTTGCGGTTGCTGACCCGGCCGTTCAGCCCGCGGCCGATTCCGGAGTACTACCGCTACACCAGCCTGCACGTCCACGAGTGGTTCCTGGCGGACGCGCCCGACCCGGTGGCGGCCGCGGCCCTGGCGCTGCGGCTCACGTTGGCCGACCTGCTCGACCTCGAGCGCCGGGCGCTGCCGGAGCTGCCGTACCTCGCCGAGCGCGTCGAGCTGCTGACCGGGCTGACCACGCGCGTCGCCGACCTGCCCGCGACCCCGCGCAGCCGGGTGGGGGAGCTGCCGGTGGACGAAACGCGGGCGTTCCTGCTGCTGGGCTGTTCGGGCTTCCCGCAGTCCGACAAGCACGAGGAGCACGTGTTCCTGCGGTCCGTGCAGGCCTGTGAGCTGGTGTTCTTCCTGGTCCGGCGGCTCGCCCTGCCGGCCGGGTCGGCGTTCCGGCTGCGTCAGCTCGGCCTGTTCGCCGACCTGCTCAACGGCATCTTCGAGGTGCTGACGACGCTCACGCCGGAGCGGTTCATGTCGTTCCGCGCCGAGACGGGCGACGCCAGCGCCGTGCAGTCGATGAACTACCACCTGATGGAACTGGTGGTGCACGGCCACGATCCGCGCCGCGAGGAGATCTTCGCGCGCTTCCCGCACTTGTCGTGCCTGCGCGGCGAACCGCACGTGGAGGTGCAGCCGCTGCGCCGGGTGGTGGCCGGCCTGGGCCGTCCCGAGCTGGACGAGCTGTGCGCGGCGGCCGAGCGCGCCCTGCTCGTCTGGCGCGGCCGGCACTACGGCTTCGCCCGCAAATACCTGCCCGACAGCAAGGGCTCGGGTGGCACCGACGGCTGGGCCTACCTGAAGCGGTTCGTGACGAAGAACGCGCCGCCGGTGCCGGAAGTCGACCTTGCGGCGTTTGCCTGCCTGTGACCGGTTTCCGGCCGGCGGCGACGCCACCGGCCGTCCGTCCGGTCAGCGGCCTCGTCGCAGCCGGATGCTCGCGGCCACCCAGATGAACAGCACCAGCACGACGATCGCGACCGCGATGCCGATCAGTGCGCCCGAGTCGACCGCGCCGGTCAGGTAGAGGATCACCCAGACCAGGGCGAGCGGCATCGCGGAGCCCAGAACGGCGCCTGCGGGAAAGCGCTTGGCGGGTGTGGTGCCCTCGCGCCAGGGATTGCTCATGGTGCACTCCTTCTTCGTGGAATTCACTGGATCTGCCGGACGTCCGGGTGGGGATCATCCTGCCCCGGTTCCGAACGGGACGGCAACCGCGCGCCACCCGTTCTGGACGCCGGTTCGAGCGGCCACCCCGACGCTCGGAGCGCTGTCGGCGACCGGGATCGGAGGATGAACGTCGCGTGCGCGTGCTGATCACGACATGGAACTGGAACACCCTCTACTTCCCGCTGGTGCCATTGGCCTGGTCCCTGCGGGCGCAGGGCCACGAGGTCGTCGTCGCCACCCAGCCGGGGCTCGTCGGTACCGTGCTGCGCTCGGGCCTGCCCGCCGCCGCGGTGGGCGAGAGCGTCGACGCCGGCGCGATGATGGGCGGCTTCCTGCGCCGGCTCGCCGACTCCGAAGGCGTGAACCCGCCGCACTGGCGCGACATGCGCCGCCACGGCACCCTGAACTGCCGGCTCGGCGTGGCCGCCTGCTGGACGATGATGGACGGCCTGCTGGACTTCGCCCGGCGCTGGCGCCCGGACGTGGTGCTGTACGAGGCCTGGACCTACGCGGGCCCGATGGTGGCCGACCTGCTGGGCGTGCCCGCGATCCGGCACACCTGGGGCATCGACTACGCCGGGCTGTTCCGCGAGTTCGAAGCCGAAGCGCTCGCCGAGGTGCGGGCGCACTGGGGGCTCGACGAGGTCCCGTCGCTCGCTGCCGTCAGCGTCGACCCCTGCCCGCCGCAACTGCAGATCGCGTCCCCGGGCTCCCGCCTCCTGATGCAGTACGTGCCGTACAACGGCCCCGGCGTGCTGCCGGACTGGCTCCACGAGCCGAGCCCGCGCAAGCGCGTCTGCGTCTCCTGGGGGACGTCGTCGGGCCGGTTCGACCGCAAGATGGTGGTGACCGGCCAGGTGGTCCGCGCGGTCGCCGGGCTGGACGTCGAGGTCGTCGCCGCGGTGACCGCCGCGGACGCCGACCTGATCGGCGAGCTGCCCGCCAACGTCCGGGTGGTGTCCGGGGTCCCGTTCAACGCCCTGCTGCCGCGGTGCGACCTGGTGATCTCGCACGCCGGGCTCGGCACGGTGATGACCGCGCTGGCGTCCGGCACCCCGCAGCTGCTGGTGCCCCAGATGACCGACACCGCGCTCAACGCCGAACTCCTGGCGGAGAACGGCTGTGGCGAGTTCGTGCTGCCCTCGGACGCGACCGACGAGGTCCTGCGCGAGAAGGCCGCCCGGATGCTCGGCGACCCGGCCTTCTCGGCGGCGACCGCGAGCGTGCGCGACGCGATGCGGCAGCTGCCGACGCCCAACGAGATGGCTGCCCACCTGACCTCCCTGACCTCTTCCATGGTCTGAACCACTTCCCGGGAAGGTGCCGGTCACGGCTCGCTGGGGGAGGGAAGCGCGTGACCGGCACCGGGCTCACGGCGGGTCAGCCGAACGTGATCGAGACGCCGGCGCCCTCGCTGCCGGTGTTGCTGGTGTCGGCGGAAGCGATCACGCAGTGCGCGGTCGCGCAGTCCACGGTGGCCCCGGCCGCGCCGGTGCTGAGATCGACCGCCTGGAACGCCTTGTGCACGGTCAGCTTCGCGGCCAGCGCGCCGTCGGCGCCGGCGACGGTCGCCACCAGTGCCGCCTTGTCGCACGCCCGGCCGGCCGGCTGGGCGGCGTCGCACTCCAGCAGGACGATCGTCGAGCCGGCGGCGTAGCCGGTTCCGGACACGTCCACGACCTGCCCGTCGGCGAGGCCGCTGCTCGGGCTCGCGGTCAGCGCCGCGGCAGCGGGCGCGGCCGAGGCCGTGGTGGCTCCGGTGCAGGCGAGGGCCAGTGCGAAACCGGCGGCCACGACCGCTTTCGTTCCGATCGAGGTGCGAGCAGACATGAAGTGGTTCCCTCCGGGTGCTTCGGCGATGTGGACGAGTTCGATTCTGTCCGGGTGCGCGCGGATCTTGCGAGGTGCTAACGATCGACTTCCCAGGTCCTTCGACCGGACGACGCCCGCGGTCGCACGGTCGACCCACCCGCGGTCGACCAGGACTCCACCGAGCCCGCATACCTTGCTCACGACGTACATCGCGCTGGTTGACGGGGGAGATCCGTGGGGAAGGACAACGCGAAGCGATCGGCACTCGCGTCCGTGCTCGAGGTGGCGTCGTCGCTGCTCGGCGAGCCGGTCGCCCCCGGCGACAACCTGTTCGACCTCGGCGCGACCTCGCTCATCGCGATCAAGCTGGCCAACCGGCTTTCGGTGCGCCACGACGTCGACGTCCTCCCGGTGCGGGTGCTGCGCGCGCAGACGCCGGCGGCGATCGCGGCGGTCGTCGACGCCCTGCCCGTGCGGGAATCGGCCGGGGCCGCCGAAGGCCGGTGGGACTACGGGCTGCCCCTGAGCCAGTTCATGGCCTACCGGGTCGCGCTGGACGACCCGCGCGACGACGCCCACCTGCTGCGCCGGCTGTACTGGCTGGAGGGCGAGCTCGACACCGGTGCGCTGGCCGGCGCCCTCGACGTCGTCACGTCCTGGCACGACGCGCTGCGCACGCGCATCCTCGCCGGCCCGCGGCCGGTGGTGGACCCGCCCGGCTCGGTGGGCCCGGTGTGCACCGTCGGGACCGGCACCGCCGCGGACGCCCGCCGGTTCCTGCTCCGCGATTTCGACCTGGCCAACGAGATCCCGATCCGGGCCTGGCTCACCGAGCTCGGCGACCGCCGCTTCCTGCTCGCGATCTCCGTGCACCACACCGCGTACGACGGCTGGTCGGAGCAGATCCTGCTGCGGGACCTCGCCACCGCCTACACCGCGCTGGCCGCCGGGGAGCCGCCCGCCGAGCGGCAGCCGACCTCGTACTACCGCGCCATCGCCGTCCAGGAAAGCCGTCAGGCCGCCGAGCTCCGCCGGGCTCGGCACTACTGGCGGGAGCAGCTGGCCGGCGCCACGGCGTTGCCGTTCGGCGGCGCCCGGGACGAGGTCGGTCCGGGGGTCACCGTCCCGGCGCCCCTTCCCGGCGGGCGGAGCGCCACCGCCGCGGAACTGCTGGCCGCGTACGCCGGCGCGCTGCACGACGTCACCGGCGCTCGTGACGTTCTGGTCAACGTGCCGGTGGCCGGGCGCTCGGTGCCCGAGGTCGAGAACGTCATCGGCTGTTTCCCGTGGGCGGCGGCCGTGCGGTTCCCGGACGCCGCCGCGCCGGCCGGCGAACTGGTCGAGACCGCGGCGGAGCGGCTGCGGGCCGCCCTCGCGTCCCCGCCGATGCCGATCAGCGCCTTTTACCAGCCGCCGGCCGGTGTGCCGTGTTCTCCGTTGCTGCAGGTCACTTTCGAGTTCCACGTCTACGCGGTGGCGACGCTCGACCTCCCCGGCGTGCGGTGCACGGGCCGGGAACGGCTGAGCGCGGCGAAAACGTGGCACGACGTCGCGCTGGAGGTCTGGCCGGAGCCCGAGGCCCACGCCCAGCTGCGGTACCGCACGGACGTGCTGAGCGCCGGCGAGGCCCGGCGGCTCGCCACGGCGTGGGCACGACGGCTGCAGCTGCGCGACCTCGGTGTCGGCGCGGCCGCGCAGTGAGCCGCCGACGGCGTCCGGCCCGGTCCGGAACCGACAGGAGAGGAGTGCACATGCCCGGTGCGAGCATCGCGCACTGGACGCGGCCGGCGCAGCCGCGGGCCCGGCTGGTCTGCCTGCCGTGGGCGGGTGGTGGGGCCGGGCCGTTCCGCGAGTGGCGGAACCTGGTGCCCCCGGACACCGAACTGCTGGCCGTGCGCTGGCCCGGTCGCGAAAGCCGGCTCGACGACCCTCCGCACGCCGATCTGGCCGCGGCGGTTTCGGGCCTCGCGGACGACCTGCACGCCCTGCCCGATCTGCCGACGGTCCTGTTCGGACATTGCTCGGGCGGCCTGCTCGCCTTCGAGCTCGCCCGCGAGCTGCGGCGGCGCGGCGGGGAACTGCCCGGACGGCTCGTGGTCGCCTCCTGCGAAGCGCCCGGGCGGCTGACCGACCCCCGGCCCATCGGCGACCTGCGCACCGAGCTCGCCGGCAACGGCGTCACCGATCCGCGGATCCTGGGCGATCCGGACCTGCTCGCCGTGCTCGCACCGCCGGTGCTCGCCGACCTCGCGCTCAGCCGGTCCTACGTGTACGAGAGCGAGCCGCCGTTGCCGGTGCCGGTCACCGTCGTGGCCACCGAGGAGGACCTGGTGGTCACGCCGGCGCGGTGGACGGACTGGCAGCGCGAGACGACCCGGCCGCTGCGGCTGGCCGGCGTCCGCGCGCGGCAGCTCTTCCCGAACGGGGCCTGGTCCGAGCTGGCCGGCCTGGTGTCCGAGGAGCTCCCGTGCCCGCGACGGTGATCGAGCGGATCGCGGACCGCGCGAAGGAGGCGCCCGGCGCGCTCGCGCTGGACTGCCGGGGTACCCGGGTGAGCTACGGCGAACTCGTGGCCCGGGTCGATGCGCTCGCCACGACGCTCGAGCTGGTCCCGGGGCAGCGCGTCGCGGTTTGCGCACCCCGCGGCGTCGAAGCGGTGATCGGGATACTGGCCGTGCTGCGGGCCCGCGGCGCCTTCGTCCCGATCGACGTCACCCTGCCCGAGGCCCGGGTCGCGCACCAGATCGAAGACTCCGGCGCCGTTGCCGTGCTGGCGGCCACCGGCCACCCCCCGGTGGCCGGCGTACCGGTGCTGTCGCTCGAGTCCGCGGCCCCCATCGGGCCGCGTCCTTCTTTTCCCAGTCCGCGCGACCTGGCGTATGTCCTGTACACCTCGGGCTCGACCGGGAAACCCAAGGGCGTCGAGGTCGAGCACGCCGGGCTCACCAACTACGTCGGCTGGGCCGCGCGCACGCTTCCCCGCGCGGCGGCGGGGAGCATCCTGCATTCGCCGCTGTCGTTCGACTTCTCCTTCACCAGCCTGTTCGTCCCGCTCGTCCGCGGTGAGTCGATCACCCTGCTGCCGGAAGACGCCGGGTTCGACGAGCTGCTGTCCGCGATGGAGCGTCCGCACGGCTTCGTCCGGCTCACGCCGACGCACCTGCGCCTCCTGCTGCCCGAGGTGGACGGACGGCGGTTGCGCAGTGCCGCGTACGTCATCGGCGGCGAAGCCCTCCCGCCCGATCTCCTGCGGTCGTGGGCCCGGGTCGCGCCGGATGCCCTGCTGTACAACCACTACGGCCCGACCGAGGGAGTGGTCGGCCGCTGCGTGTTCGCGATCGACGCGGCTCGGGCGCGGTGCTGGCCGGACACGCCGGTGCCGATCGGCAAACCGATCGACGGCACCGAGATCCGGCTGCTCGACGCCGCCGGCGCACCGGTCCCGGACGGCGCCACCGGCGAGATCTGGCTGGGCGGCACCGGCATCGCCCGCGGTTACCTCGGCCGTCCCGACCTGACCGCCGAGCGCTTCACCGACGGCGGTTACCGCACCGGCGACGCCGGACGGCGGCTGCCGTCGGGCGATCTCGTGTTCGCCGGCCGGCTCGACGACCAGGTCAAGATCCGCGGGTACCGCGTCGAGCCCGCCGAGGTCGAGATCGCGCTGGCCGGGCACCCGGGCGTGGCACAGGCCGTCGTCACGGCCGAGACCGACCCGGCCGGCGACGTCCGTCTCGTCGCGACCGTCGTCCCGGACGGGACACCACCGTCGGCGGCCGAGCTCCGCGGGTACCTCGCCGGCACGTTGCCCCCGTACTGTGTGCCCGCCGTGATCCGCACCGCCACCGCGCTGCCCGTCAACCGCCGTGGCAAGCTCGACCGCCGGGCCCTCACCGCGCCGGCGTTCGAGGGGACGCGGGGTGAACGGCTGGCGGGGATCTGGCGGTTCCTGCTGGAGCTGGACGAAGTCGCCGAGGAGGACAACTTCTTCGACCTCGGCGGCACGTCGTTGCTGGCGGTCCGGGTCGCGGAGCTGGCCGCCGGTGCGGGGATCCCGCTCACCCCGACGGCTGTGCTGCGGCACCAGACCCTCGGCGCGCTGACGGCTCTGGTCAGCCCCGTGCCCACGAGCCTGGGGCGGTGAAGCTCTCCCGCACCCAAGCGGGCGCCTTTCCGGCCACCGGCGCCGCGCGCGGACGCGAGGCCAGCAGGGCGAGCGCGGCCAGCTCGTCGTCGCCCGGGGCGCCACGCACGATCACGACGTCCTCCGGGGTCACGACGGCGGGTTCCCGTGCTTGCGGGACGGCAGCCTGGCCTGCTTGGCCCGCAGCATTTCCAGTCCGTCGATGAGGATGCGCCGGGTCGCGGCCGGGTCGACGACGTCGTCCACCAGGCTTCGCTCTGCCGCGTGGTACGGGTGCATCAGCTCCTGGACGTACTCCTTGATGCGCTGTTCGCGGGCGGCCTCGGGATCGGGTGCGCCGGCGATCTCGCGGCGGAAGACGACGTTCGCCGCGCCCTCGGCGCCCATGACCGCGATTTCGTTGGACGGCCAGGCGAAGGGCAGGTCCGCGCCGATCGACCGCGAGTCCATCACGATGTAGGCGCCGCCGTAGGCCTTGCGCAGGATGAGCTGGATCCGCGGGACGGTCGCGTCGCAGTAGGCGTAGAGCAGCTTGGCGCCGTGCCGGATGATCCCGCCGTGCTCCTGCTCCCGGCCCGGCAGGAAGCCCGGCACGTCGACGAGGGTGACGAGCGGGATGCTGAACGCGTCACAGGTCTGCACGAACCGCGCCGCCTTTTCCGAGGCGGGGATGTCCAGCACGCCGGCCAGGGCCGCCGGCTGGTTCGCCACGATCCCCACCACGTGCCCGTCGAGCCGGGCGAGTCCGCAGAGGACGTTGGGAGCCCAGGACGCGTGCGTTTCGAACGGGTCGCCGTCGTCGACGATCTCTTCGATCACCGCGCGCATGTCGTAGGCCCGGTTCGGATCGCCGGGGACGAGGTCCAGCAGCGCGGGGCAGTCCCGGTCCCGGTCGTCGGCCGGGACCACGGCCGGGGGCGGTTCCCGGTTGTTGGCCGGCAGCATCGACAGCAGGTGGCGGACGTCGGCGAGGCAGTCCTCTTCGGTGTCGTACACGAAACCGGCGACGCCGGAAACGCCGGCGTGCGCGTCGGCCCCGCCAGCTGTTCGTGCGAGACCTCTTCGCCGGTGACCGAACGCACCACGTCCGGGCCGGTGAGGTACCTTGTGGATCTTTTCGGCGTGCGCCTCGCCGAGCGAGCCGCCGAAGATGCGGAAGTCGTGGGCGTACGCGAACACCGTCCGCCCGTGGACCTTCCCCCAGCCGGTCACGACCCCGTCCGACGGCGGCCGGTGGTGCTCGAGCCCGAACCCGGCGGCGCGGTGGCGCCGGAAACCCTCGATCTCCCGGAAGGAACCGGCGTCGAACAACAGCTCCAGCCGCTCGCGGACGGTCAGCTTTCCCTTGGCGTGCTGCTGTTCGGTGGCACCCGGCGAGGGGCCGGTGAGCAGGTTGCTTCGTGCCGCCGCCAGCTCCGCGACCCGTTGCCGCAGGTCGTGCCGGAGCCCGGCGGGGGACGGCTCGGAGCTGGTGACCATGCCGGCGAGTGGACCACCACCCGCTCAAGGATGCTTCGACTCCGCTCGGACGGGGTTTGAGCCATCTTCCACGAGCCGCTGGCACAGTGTGCCCGCCGTGGATCCGTGCACCAGGTTTGGAGAGACCGTGAAAGGCATCATCCTCGCCGGCGGGGCCGGCTCGAGACTGCACCCGATCACCCAGGCGACGTCGAAACAGCTGCTTCCCGTGTACGACAAGCCGATGATCTACTACCCGCTCTCGGTGCTGATGCTCGCGGGCATCACCGAAATCCTGGTGATTTCGACGCCCGAGGACCTCCCCAGCTTCCGCCGGCTGCTCGGCTCCGGGGAGCAGTTCGGGCTGGACATCGAGTACGCGCTCCAGTACCAGCCGAACGGCCTCGCCGAGGCGTTCGTCATCGGCCGCCGCTTCGTCGGCGATTCCCGGGTCGCGCTGATCCTGGGCGACAACCTGTTCCACGGCCCGGGGTTCTCCGGCGTGCTCGAGCAGGCCAAGTCCGATTTGGACGGATGCGTCCTGTTCGGCTACCGGGTGAAGGACGCGCACCGCTACGGCGTGGCCGAGGTCGACGCGGCGGGAAACCTGCTTTCCCTGGAGGAGAAGCCGGCCCGGCCCCGATCGGACCGGGCGGTCACCGGGCTGTACTTCTACGACAACGACGTGCTCGACATCGCCGCCTCGCTGAAGCCGTCCGCGCGTGGTGAGCTGGAGATCACCGACGTCAACCGCCGGTACCTGCAGCAGCACCGCGCGCGGATGGTCGACCTCGGCCGGGGTTTCGCCTGGCTGGACACCGGCACCCACGACTCGCTGCTGGAGGCCGGTCAATTCGTGCGCGTGATCGAGGACCGCACGGGTGTCCGCATCGCCTGCGTCGAGGAGATCGCCCTGCGCATGGGCTACATCGACGCCGCCCACTGCCACGCGCTGGGGGAGAAGCTCGCGAAGTCGAGCTACGGCGAATACGTGATGAGCGTGGCCGAATCGATGTCCGCGGCCCCCTGAGCGCGATGCGTTCTTCGCGGCGTAGGCACAGTGAGCGAAAGGCTTCCCGAGATGACTGCAACTCCTGACGTCGACGTCCTCATCGTGGGCAGCGGCCCGGCGGGCGCGACCTACGCCCGGACGATCGGCGACGCGGTGCCGGGTGCCCGGATCCTGATGGTCGAGGTCGGTCCGCGGCTGCCGGGACGGCGTGGCGAGCACACGCACAACCTGCCGCGTGCCGACCGGCGGGCCGCGGAGCTGCTCACCCAGGGACCGGACGCCGGGATCGAACGGGCGACGGCGCTGGCCGACATCGCCGGGGGCGCCGACCCGTCGACGGAGTTCCGGCAGGTCGTGCTGCCCGGCCTGTTCTTCGTGGACCCCCGGCCCGTGCTCCCCGACGGTGAGGTGGGGCTGCCGGCCGCCAGCATGGCGAGCGGTGTCGGCGGGATGGGGGTCCACTGGGCCGGGGGATGCCCGCGCCCGCGGCAGTCCGAGCGCGTGCCCTTCATCGCGGCCGGAGAACTCGACGCCGCGCTCGACCACGCGGAAGCCCTGCTCGGCGTGACGGCTTTCGGCAGCGACCAGGGCGTCGCCGGTGCCCTGCGCAAGAGGATGGCCGAGGCGTTCGAGGGGCCGGGCCTGCCGCCGGTGGGCTTCATGCCGATCGCCGCCCAGTGGGACGGCGCCGAGCTTCGCTTCTCGGGCACCGGCGCGATCCTCGGCGACATCGAGGAGACCGCACCCGGCTTCGAGCTGCGCGCGGAGACGCTGGCGCGCCGGGTCGTCGTGGAGGACGGTGTCGCGACCGGGGCCGAGCTCGAGGACCGGCGTACGGGCGAGGTGTCGGTGGTCCGGGCACGGCACGTCGTCGTCTGCGCCGACGGTCTGCGCACGCCGCAGGTCCTGTTCGCCTCGGGCGTGCGCCCGCCCGCGCTGGGCCGCTACCTCAACGACCACCTGCAGATGGTGTCCTTCGTCCGCCTCGACGACGCTTTCGTGGGCGGCGAGGCGTCCGGCATCGAGGACATCGGCTACGTCCTGATCCCCTTCTCCGACGACCGGCCCCTCCAGGGCGGCGTGATGTCGGTCGCGAACTCGCCGTACGGGTTCGCCGCCGGCGGGCGCATCGACGACCGCCTCGGCCTCGTCAGCTGGTACGGCGCCAAGGACGTGCAGCGCGGCGACGCCGTCGAATTCAGCGAAACCGAGACCGATCACTACGGCATGCCGCGCATGTCCATCCGCTACTCGCACACCCCCCGCGACCTCGAAACGATCGAGGCCATGCGCGGCCTTTCCCACCGGAGCGCGGAGCTGGTCGGCACCCTCGCCGAAGAGCCCGCCTTGGCAGCCGGCGGCGCGTCACTGCACTACCAGGGCACCGTCCGCATGGGAGCGACCGACGACGGGCGCTCGGTCTGCGACCCCGAGCTGAGGGTGTGGGGAGTGCGGAACCTGTACGTCGGCGGCAATGGCGTCATCCCGACGCCGACCGCGTCGAACCCCACGCTCACCACGGTCGCGCTGGCCTGGCGCGCCGCGACCCGGATCGCGGCCGAACTCGGCGGCGATACGGGTTGCCGAATTACGCGACCGCGCGGACGGTGATTTCCTCCGCCGGGCAGGCGCGGTCTCCCAGGTATTCGAAGATTCGCCGCACCGCGTCCGCCGTCGACTGCCCGGTATTCCGCGAAAGGGACTCCATCAAATCCTGCGTCGGCGCCGACAGATCTTGTACGTCACCGCGCGCGGCAGGTCCCCGTGCGCTGGTCACATTTCCGCACACTTCCTGAACCGGCATTCTGGAAGAACTCGGCGGACAACCGGATCTGTACTGTCGGCGCATGAGTTCTGCGACATCACTTTCCACCACCTCGGCGCGGTGGAGCGGCCGCCTGTGGGCCATCTTGCTGGCCGTGTCCGTGATCGTAGGCCTGGACGCGCTCGACGTCTCGATGGTCGGCGTGGCACTGCCGGCGATCCGGGCCGACCTGGGCATGTCCACCAGCGCGCTGCAGTGGGTCGCCGGCGGCTACGCGCTCGGGTTCGGCGGCCTGCTGTTGCTCGGCGGGCGCACCGCGGACCTGCTCGGCCGGCGCCGGGTCTTCCTCGCCGCCGTCACGGTCTTCATCGTCGCCTCGATCCTCGGCGGCGTCGTCGACGACGGCGCGCTGCTGATCGCCACCCGGTTCATCAAGGGCGTGGCCGCGGCGTTCACCATGCCCGCCGCGCTGTCGATCATCACCACGACGTTCCAGGAGGGCCCGGCCCGGTGGCGGGCGCTCGGGATCTACGCGGTGTTCGCCGCCAGCGGGTTCGCCGCCGGCCTCGTGTTCTCCGGGTTGCTGACCCAGGTCGGCTGGCGCTGGACGTTCTTCCTGCCGGTGCCGATCGCGCTCGTCGCGCTGCTGGTGTCGGCCAGGGTGGTTCCCGGCTACCCCACGGAACGCGGCGGCATCGGCTACGACCTGCCCGGCGCGATCACCGGGGCGGCCGGCTCGCTGCTGCTGGTGTTCACCATCGTGCAGGCCCCGGAGGCCGGTTTCGGCGCGCCCCGGACGGTGCTGAGCTTCGTCGGCGCGGTGGCGCTGCTGGTCGCGTTCGTGCTGATCGAGCGGCGCAGCCGCAGCCCGTTGCTGCGCCTGGGCATCCTGCGGTCGCGGCCGCTGGCCACGGCGAACCTCGGTACCGCGCTGTTCTTCGGCGCCTACCTCGGTTTCCAGTTCGTGGTGATGCTCTACCTGCAGTCGGTGCTGGGCTGGTCGCCGTTGCAGACCGCGCTGGGCTTCCTGCCCTCCGCCGTGTTCGTCGCGTTCGGCTCGCCGAAGATCGGACCGCTGATCTTGAAGGTCGGCACCGAGCGGATGATCTTCGGCGGGCTGCTCGCGCACGTGCTGGCGTACGCGCTGTTCCTGCGCGTCGACGAGCACTCCGGCTACTGGGCCGCGGTGTTCCCGAGCACGGTCCTGCTCGGCATCGGCTTCCTGATGGCGTTCGCCTCGTTCAACATCCAGGCCACCGCCGGCGTGGCCGACCACGAGCAGGGGCTGGCCGGCGGCTTGCTGAACACCTCGCTGCAGGTCGGCGGCGCGATCGGGCTGGCCGTGGTCACCGCGGTGCTGACGGCCAGCGGTGGCGCCGGCGGGGGAGCGGCCGCGCTCGTCGACGGCTTCGTCCCGGCGATCAGCATCCCGATCGGTCTCGCCGCACTCGGTGTCCTGGTCGTGCTGCCGGGCGCGCTGCGCCGGCGCGGCGGCGTGGCGGCCGTCCCGGCCGACCCGCCGGCGACCGAGCTGGACGAGGCCGCGTAGCGGCGGATGGCACGGCACCGTCGTCCCACGGGGACGACGGTGCCGTCGTCGCCGTTCCGGTGCACGTGGTGCCCGCAACCGGCTGATGCCACGGATCCCTTGTGGTGCGGGGGATCCCAGGCCACAGTCCGGGTGGGACCACCGGGGTGCTCAGCTCGTCGCGGGCCGCTGCGGGCGGTAGCTCAGGATGGCGATGCCGGTGTCGAGGTGGGCGGTCCCGGCGAGCTCCAGCTCCACCACCGGACCACCCTCGCCGAACAGTCGCTGCCCGGTGCCGAGGACGACCGGGCAGACCATGAGGTCCAGCTGGTCGACCAGGCCCTCGCGCAGCAGCGAGCGCATCAGCGTGACGCTGCCGTACATCAGGATGTCCTGGCCGTCCTCTTCTTTGATCTTCTTCAGCGCGCCGATCGCGTCGCCCTTCAGCAGGCTCGCGTTCCAGGTGAGCGGCTCGGCCAGGGTCGTCGAGGCGACCAGTTTCGGAATCGCGTTCAGCCGGTCGGCGTACGGTCCGGTGGCGTTCGGCCACGCCTTGGAGAACATCTCGTAGGTGTGCCCGCCGCACAGGAAATAGTCACAGGACTGCAGGCGTTCAAGCGAGCGTTTCCCGACCTCTTCGTTGAAATACCGGTTCGCCCAGCCGCCGTGTTCGAAACCGGTCATTCCGCCCGGATCTTCGACGATGCCGTCGCTGGTCACCAGGGTCGAAACGATGATCTTCCGCAATGTCGTCACTCCTTCATGCCGGTGGGCCGCGCCCGCGCTTTCGGCGGGCGCGGCCCACGAACTGACCCGACCAATACCCGGTACGCTACTACCGCAGGAATTCCTGCGCGTACCGCTCGATCGTGGTCAGTTCCAGGGCGTCGACGAAGGTGATCACGAGCTCGTCCACGCCGGCGGCCTCGTAGGCGGCGAGCCGGTCGCGGACGGTGTCGATGGTGCCGATCAACCCGTATTCGGCGACGTCACCGGGGAACACGCTGGGCGCCCACGGCGGAACCTGTTGCGCGGCCTCCTCGTCGGTGTCGGCGATGATGCACAGGGTCAGCGCGGTCTTGTGAATGCTGTCGAAGTCGCGCCCGACCGCGGTGCAGTGGTTCTTCAGCACCTCGAACTTGTGCGCGAGCGTGGCCGGGTCACCGGAGACGTTGCACAGGTCGCCGTACTTGGCCACCAGCTTGAGCGTCACCTTCTCGCCGCCACCGGCGATCAGCAGCGGAATGTGCGGCTGCTGAATGCCCTTCGGCTGGTTGATCGCGGAATTGACCCGGTAGTACTCCCCGTCGAACTTGGCCTCTTCCTGGGTCCACATCGCGAGGATGACCTGCAGCGCCTCGTCGAGCCGGCGCAGCCGCTCGGCGGCGTCCGGGTACTCGTACCCGTAGCCCAGGTAGTCGGGCTCCCACCAGCCGGCGCCGATGCCGAAGGTGAACCGGCCACCCGAGATCACGTCCAGCGTCGAGGCCATCTTGGCCTGCAGCGCGGGATTGCGGTAACCGTTGCCGGTGACCATGGTGCCGACGCGGAGCCGCTCGGTCCCGGTCAGCAGGGCGGTGCTGGTCGTCCAGCACTCGAACAGCATGTGCTGGGTGTTCATCGCGTTGTGGAGGTGGTCGGCCACCCACACCGTCTCGTAGCCGTTCTCCTCCGCGGCCTTCGCCACGCGGGTCAGCGCCTGGTACGCCTCGGCGGGGTCCTGCATGCCCGCGAGCTCCAGCGAGAAACCCTGGGGCAGGAACACACCATGCTTGATAGCCAACGTGCACACCTCTCTTTCGGTCGGGTCGTTTGGTCTTGTCACCACGTACAGACCGGCGCGGGCGGCGAAAGGGAGCGCACCGTCAACAACTTTCTTTCCCGCCGTGCCGGCAGCTAATTTCTGTCACTTTGGGTGACCGGAGCCGGAGTGCTTCGCGATAATCGCCTAGCCTGCCTGCCGGCCTGTCGCGATTACGCAGCCGCTCGGAAGGGCTACTCCGGTCCAAAGTGACAGCAACATTTTGAGCGCCCGCCGAACGAACGCCGAGTACCGTCGGTGACCGAATCGGTGGCTTCACCCCGCACGGATGAACCGTGGCGGACACCGGTGAAGTCGTCTTCGTCAAGCCTAACTTTGGAGGACTCCATGGCTGACGGTAACCTGGGGCGCCGCGCCGTGCTCGGAGCCGGTGTGGCGGGAATTGCAGGGCTGGCCGGAGGTGGGCGTATGGCGGCATCGGCCGCTCAGGATGGCAACGGCAATGTGAGAACGAGTGCAGTCCCGCCAGCCGTGGCCGTGACGGCGAATGATCCGCAGTACGCCGACTGCGTTCGCGGTCTCAACACGCGGTACATCGGCACGCCGGAATCCGTGCGAATCGTCAACTGCACGGATCAGGTCGTGCAGGTCGTCCAGGAGGCCGTCACGAACAAGAAGCGGCTGAGCGTCATTTCCAGCGGGCACTGCTACGAGGATTTCATCTTCAACCCGGACGTGAAGATCGTCGTGGACATGACCATGATGAACAACACGTACTACGACCCGGTGATGAACGCGGTCGCCGTCGAGTCCGGCGCGACGCTCCTGGAGATCTACAAGACCCTGTACAAGCAGTGGGGAGTGACGATCCCGGCCGGCTTCTGCTACTCGGTCGCCGCTGCCGGGCACGTCGCCGGCGGTGGGTGGGGGCCGCTGTGCCGGGTCGACGGCCTTGTCGTGGACCACCTCTACGCGGTCGAGGTGGTCGTCGTCGACGCCAACGGCACGGCGCGCGCCGTGGTGGCGACGCGGGAGCCGAACGACCCGAACCGGGACCTGTGGTGGGCACACACCGGTGGCGGCGGCGGAAACTTCGGCGTCATCACCCGTTACTGGTTCAAGTCGCCCGGCGCGACCGGTTCCGATCCGCGGACCATGCTGCCGCGCCCGCCGCACGACGTGCTCATCAGCGCGATCGCCTACAACTGGAGCAGCCTCACCCAAAGCCAGTTCACCCGGCTGGCGCGGAACTACGCGAGCTGGCACATCGCCAACCGCGCGGCGGACAACCCGAACCGGGTGGTGACGAGCTACCTGCTGCTCAACCACCAGTCCAACGGCCAGATCGGGCTCATCACCCAGGTCGACGCCACGGTCCCCAACGCCCAGACGATCCTGGACACCTACATCGCCTACATGCAGAGCGGTGTCACGGCCCAGCACGTCGCGCTCACCAACCGGATGGCCGAGATCAGCCCGATGCCGGAGCTGGTCCAGGCGCGGCGGCTTCCCTGGCTCGAGGCGACCCGCATGCTGGGCACGACGAACCCGCCGCTGAACGACCCGACCTACCGGGCGGAGTACAAGTCGACGTTCATGCGCGGCAACTTCCCGGACAACCAGATCGCCGCGGTGTACCGGCACCTCACCAGCACCGCGATCAGCAACCCGCTGGCGGGCGTGCAGTTCACCCCGTACGGCGGGCAGATCAGCGCCGTCGACCCGGCGGCGACGGCGATTCCGCACCGCGGCGCGGCGTTCAAGATGCTCTGGTCCGCGCAGTGGACCGACCCCGCCGACGACGCCAAGCACATCGACTGGATGCGCCGCGGCTACGCGGACGCCTACGCCGGCACCGGCGGCGTGCCCGTGCCCAACGACGTCACTGACGGCTGCTACGTCAACTACCCGGACGGCGACCTGAGCGACCCGAACTTCAACAAGTCCAACACCCCCTGGTACACCCTGTACTACAAGGACAACTACGCCCGGCTGCTCCAGGCCAAGCGCCGCTGGGATCCGCTCAACTTCTTCCGCCACCGCCAGTCCATCGGCACCACGTAGGCCGTGCGACCCCTGACGAAGCGTCCCTCCCCACGCCCAGCGCGCGGAGGGACGCTTTTTCCATTTCCGGCCGTGCGATACGCCCGGTCCGCACATCGTCCCGAGCGTGTCGCACGTTGGGGTAGGCGTGTGTCGAGCGAGCCAGGATTGTGCTGGCGGCGGCGGATGGGCAGGGAACCGCGGGCACCGCTCGGCTGGCCGGGGTTTCGCGTCCGACGGTGATCAAGTGGCGTGACCGGTCTGTTGCGGCGCTGCGAGATCCGGCCCCACGCCACCCGGCAACGAACTTCGGACGTGCGGCGCTAGGCGACGGCCATGGCGGGGTTTTCGAGGACGGCGTCGTGGCGGAGAACGTTGCGCAGGGCGTCGGCGTCGGAGTTCTGGAAGGCCGAGATGTACCGGTCGAGGAGGGCGCGGCGGGCGGGTTCGGCGCACTCGACCACGTCCTCGGCGACCGGGGCCTGCTGCAGGATCCGGGTACGCGCGCGTTTGAGGGTGCTCTTGACCGCGTCGGTGGTCGTCTCCAGCAGTTCGGCGACCTCGCTGGCCGGCCAGTCGAGGACGTCGCGCAGGATCAGCACGACGCGCTGCCGGGCGGGCAGGTAGGCGAGGCTGGCCATGAGGGCCAGGCGCAGGTTGTCGCGCAGCGCGACGATCTCCGCGGGGTCGGCGAAGCCGTGCTGGGGCGGCTCTTCTTGGCCGCGCCAGGCCGCGGTCAGGACGGCCGTGGCCGCCTCGTCGTCGGGGCCCGCGAGGCCCGCGGGGAGCACGTTGCGGTGGCGCTGGCGCATCGCGGTCAGGCAGGTGTTGGTGGCGATCCGGAACAGCCACGTGCGCACCGACGAACGGCCCTCGAAGTTGCCGAACGCGCGCCAGGCCCGCAGGTAGGTCTCCTGGACGGCGTCCTCGGCGTCGTCCACCGAACCCATCAGCCGGTGGCAGTGCGCGAACAGCTGCCGCCGGAACTGCTCGGTGTGCTGCACGAATTCCTCGCAGTCGGCGGCGGCTTGAGTCGTCATCATTCCACTCCTCCGGCGCACCGGTCTCATCGGCCGCGTATTCCCGCCCCACCCGGAAACGCGAAGTCGGATCCGGGCCCCCGTACCACGGCTGAGGCTATCCACGACCGAATGAGTTCGACCATCGCCGCGGCGCGACGGAGCACGTTGGAAGAGCGGAAGAACGGACGCAGCAATATGGAAGAAGGGGTGCCGCTGACGAGGAGCGGGCGGGGTCGTGACCGTCGCGGACCGGCCCCCGCGCCGGCAATTCAGCAGCCTCGAAGAAGGCCGGCCGGTTCCGTCATGGCTGCGTGCCCGGCCGGATACGAACCGTTACCTGGCCTTCCGCCGACGACGGGGTCGCGATCAGTCCCGGGCAGGAGAGCACGACCGGAGTGGAGCGGGTGGTCGCACTTGGACATGCTGGACCCCACACGAGAAGGGAGGCCACAGTGGACGATCACGGGACTGGTCAGTGCCCGTTCGCACTCGACCCCGCAGGTACGGACATCCACGCCGAAGCCGACGAGCTGCGCCGGCGAGGTCCGGCCACCCGGGTCGAGCTGCCCGGCGGCGTCGTGGTCTGGTCGGTCAACCACTACTCGGGTGCCAAGCAGATCCTCAAGGACCCGCTGGTCACCAAGAGCGCCCGGGACCACTGGGCCGCCTTCATCGACAACCAGATCCCGCCGGACTGGGAGCTCATCAGCTGGATCACCATGGAGAACATGGCGACCGCGACCGGCCGGAACCAGGTCCGGCTGCGCCGGCTGGTCAGCAAGGCGTTCAGCCCCAAGCGGATCCAGGCGCTCCAGCCGCGGATCGAGGAGCTGGTCGACGAGCTGGTCGACAGCCTCGGTGCCGTCGCCCCCGGCGAGGTCGTCGACCTGCGGGAGCGGTTCTGCTACCCGTTGCCCGCGCGGCTGATGGCCGACATGCTGGGCATGACCGAGCAGTCCCGGGCCAAGACCGCCCAGGTCATGGACATGATGGTGAACACGACGGTGAGCCCGGAGCAGGCCCAGGCGCTGCTGGTCGGGTGGCAGAGCGCGATCACCGATCTCATCGAGCTCAAGCAGCGCGACCCCGGCGAGGACATCACCAGCGACCTGATCCTCGCCCGGGACGACGAGAACTCCAAGCTGACCCAGGAAGAGCTGCTGGGCACGCTCTTCGCCATCCTCGGTGCCGGCACCTCGACCACGGTCGACTTCCTCGGCAAGTTCCTGGTGGAGCTGCTGACCCACCGCGACCAGCTCGACCGCGTGCTCGCCGGCGAGGTCTCCTGGGACGAGGCGATCGAGGAGGGGCTGCGGATCGAGGGCCCGGTGGCACACCTGCCATTGCGCTACGCGGTCGAGGACATCGACATCGACGGCGTCACGATTCCCCGGGGCGACGCGATTCTGGTCAACTACGCCGGTGTCGGGCGCGACCCGGAGGTGCACGGCGACACGGCCGGCGAGTTCGATGTGGACCGTGCCGACAAGACGCACCTCGCCTTCGGCGTCGGTCCGCATTTCTGCCTCGGCTGGGCGATCGCCCGCGAGGAGGTCAAGATCGGTCTGGGCAAGCTGTTCGCCAGGTTCCCCGACCTGGAGCTGGCCGTGGACCGGACGGAGCTGCAGGCGACGCCCACCTTCATCATGAACGGGTACCGCTCGGTTCCGGTTCGCCTCGCGGCAACGCGATCCGGCGCGGACCGCACCGCCGCGGCATGAGTCAGGTCCAGCACGTCTCCGGTCGCACCTGGCCGGAGCTCTACGTGGAGGCCGGATTCGCGTTGCGCGAGTTCGGCTGAGCGGATCAGACCGCTCCCGCAAAACCGATCGACGGAGTTGCCCGATGGACGACGAACAACCGTATGTCAGTGAAGACGAGCGGTGGCGAGCCGTCCAAGAGCGGGACTCCCGGGCCGATGGCGAGTTCTACTACGTGGTCCGGACCACTGGCCGGTACAGCCGGCCGTCCTGCGGCACCCGGCCGGCGCGGCGGGAGAACGTCACCTTCTACGACACCGCCGACCAGGCCCGCGGCGAGGGTTACCGCCCGTGCCGCCGCTGCCAGCCGGACGGGCCGGGGCTGCGGGAATGGTATGCCGCAACGATCACCCGGATCTGCCGCTCGCTGGCCGAGTGCGACGGCTGCTCGTCGCCCAACTTCGACGAGCTCGCCCGCGAGGTCGGGCTGAGCCGGTTCCATTTCCACCGGATGTTCAAGCTGTACACCGGGGTGACGCCGCACGCCTATCTCACCGACGCCCGGGAGAACCGCGTGCGGCACGAGCTCGCCGTCGCGCCCTCGATTTCCGAGGCGATCTACCGGTCGGGGTTCCGGTCCAACGGGCATTTCTACACGGTGATCCGGGACATTCTCGGCATGACGCCCTCGTCGTTCCGGTCGGGCGGCCTGGGCACCGTGATCCGCTTCGCCGAGGCCGGCTGCGCGCTCGGGCACGCCCTGGTCGCCGCCACCGACGACGGCGTCTGCGCGGTCCTGGTCGGCCAGTGCCCGGGCGACCTGCGCGAGCAGCTCAGCCGGCGGTTCGTGCACGCCCGGCTGGTCGGCACCGACGAGGCGTTCGCCGCGCTCGCCGTCCGGGCGTTCGACACGGCGGATCCGCCGGAGCGAGGCCGCGACCTGCTGCCGGCGGACGTCCTCACCGCCGCGTTCCGGCAGCGGGTCCGGCAGGCGATGCGCGCCGAACCCGCCGCCGCGGTCAGCGTGTGCTTCGCCTGAGCCGTCCTCGGAACGGCCCGGGCGAACACCGCCGCGGATCATGCCGTCGCGCCACCGTCGATGACGACGTCGGTGCCGACGGCGAACCCGGAGTCCTCCGAGGCGAGCCAGAGCACGGTGCCGACCACCTCGGCGAGGCTGCCGACCCGGCCGATCGGCAGGGCGCTGCGCAGCCGGGCCGCCTGCTCGTCCTCGGTCTCGCCGCGGATGAGCGAGAACGGGGTGGCCAACGGGCCCGGACTCACACTGTTGATGCGCACACCGGCCCCGATGTTCTCCAGCGCTGCGGTGCGCGTGATGGAGCTGATCGCCGCTTTCGCCGCACCGTACGCGCCGGTTCCGGGAATGCTCCGGCGGGTGCCGATGATCGACGACATGTTGACGATCACCCCGCCGCCGTGCGCGCGCATGTGGGCGATCTCGTGCTTCATCGACAGCCAGGTCATCGTGGCCACCGACAGCGCCTTCGCCCAGGTTTCCGGCGCCAGGTCGGCCAGCGGCCCTGGCACCATGATGCCGGCGTTGTTGAACGCCACGTCCAGCCCGCCGTGCTGGTGCACGGCGGCGTCGACCGCGGCCCGGACGTCGGACTCCTCGGTCATGTCGCCGACGAGGTAGCCGGCCGTTCCGCCGTGCGTCTCGATCTCCTTGACCGTCTGCCGCAGTGGTTCCTCGTCCGGACCGGTGACCAGCACGGCGGCGCCCTCGCCGGCGAAGGAGATCGCCGCCGCCCGGCCGATGCCGGTGCCGCCGCCGGTGATCAGGACGACTTTGCCTTCGAATCGCATGTTCAGTCCACCTGAATCGAGTGAATGGCGGGTACGACGTTCTCCGCGATGGCGTGCAGTTGCCGCTCGTAGTCGGTGAAGGAGCTGATCCGGAGGACGATGTGCCGGGCGCCGGCCTCGACGTACTCGCGCAGGAACTTGACCATTTCCTTTTCCGGCCCGCCCCAGTAGATCTGGTAGGGCAGCATCGCCGGCAGCGGCAGCTCGTTGTAGCGCATCGTGTAGTCGTTGAGCCCCACCTCGGCCACCGCGGCGTCGGCGTTGACGTTCACGTTCACGTACACCGCCGGGGTGATCTTCTCCGGGTCACGGCCGGCGGCCTTGGCGCTCTCCCGGATCTGCTTGAGGGACTGCCGGTACTCGTCCGGGTCGATGCGCACCGGCAGCCACCCGTCGTAGAACGAGCCGGTCCGCTCGACCGCGAGCGGCTTGCCGTTGCTGGCCAGCCAGAGGCCGGGACCGCCGGGCTGGACCGGCGCGCTCTGGTCGCGCAGGCCGGACAGGTTGCGGTACTTGCCGACCAGGCTGCCGTCCTCGCCCCGCCACACCTTCTTCCAGGCCTGCACGGCCTCGTCCACGCGCTCGCGGCGTTCCCGGTAGCTCATGGTCACCGCGTCGTACTCGGCCTGCACCGGCAGCGGGGCGCCGGTGCCGATGCCCAGCTTCAAGCGTCCCTTGCTGATCTGGTCCAGGGTCACGATGATGTGCCCGAGGGCCAGCGGATCGCGCAGCACCGCGGTGAGGGACGCGGTGCCCACGGTGATCTCCTTGGTCACCATGGCGATGGCGCCGAGCAGGGTTAGCGGCTCCATGCGGTGCCGCGCGACGAACGAGTCGCCGACCCACACCGAGTCGAACCCGAGCTCCTCGACCTGGCGGGCCAGGTTGAGCAGGGGGTCGGCGTCCCGCGCGCCAAGTATTGCCAACTCCCGGACTGGCAGTGCGATGCCAATTTCCACGGACACCGTGCATTCCTCCTGCTTCGCTGGCTGCGGACACACTTCCCCACCGCCCGGAACCACGGTCGGCATACAACCGAATCGCATCCACGTCGGTGGCTACATGTTGCGGTGTCGGTTCCCAGTATCACGGCCGCCCGGCGTGCCGGCTTCTTCCGCTTTGCGCTGTCCGGACCGATACCGCATCCCGTAGCGCCTTCTTCCGCGTTGCTCGGCCGCACTGGCAATTGTTGATTCCGCTGTATTGTGTCGGCGTGCCACAGTCGCCGGACGTGACCGCGGACCGGGACCCCGCGAGCGCGGTCACGTACAGCCGCAAGGTGTTCGTGCCGCAGACCCGGCTGGGCCGACCTGCGCGCCGGTGTGCCCGCGCCGGCCTGCGGGCCCTCAAGGCCGAGGCGCCGGGCAGGCACGTGCACGCGTCCTCGCCGACGGCGATCGTTTCGGCGGCGGACAACCGCGCGGTGCACGCGTCGGCGGCACCCTGATGGAAATGCTTGTCCCGGTGTGCTCGATGACGTCGTCACGGATATGTGGTGAACACCCCGCGCACGTGAAGAGACGTGTTCCCCCGGGCGGCGGCTTCACGGTCGGGTAAACCGCCGGTGCCGGGTGCGAGAAAAATCGTGGAAACACGCGGGATGTCTTGGCTCGCGTGGTGGAGCTGGTTCCGTTTCCAGACGAGAACCCGGCGTTACGTGCCCGTGGTCCCGCAGGGCCAGCGTGTCGGCACGCAACCCCGACCGGCCCACCTGCCGCTCGCCGCTGATTCCGGTGGCGGACGCGCCGTGGACATTCTCTGCGGCGTCAGCGGCGGTTCATCGATCTATTCGCCATGTCCATTAAGCGTATTTTCGGGACGTGCATCCCGTCAGAAAACGCTCTCATGAACTCGGACACGAATGCCGAGGTGTACGGGCGCGTGCTGTGCGGCCTGGGTCCTGGAACTCTCTATATCCAGCCGAAGGGAACAATTCATGACCAGTTCACCAACGCCCGGCCGGCGCCGCCGATATCGCGGCGTTTGGCCCTGAAGGGTGCCTGGCCCTGGGGGAGGGGCGCGGTCGCCGGGGAGCAGATGATCAGCACGTCCTGGGTGGTGCTCGGGCGGGGCGGCCGGCGGTGAGCCGCCTGCCGGAACAGTCCCGCGTCCCGGCGGCTGCCGGTGTCCGGATCAGCAATGATCGGTTTGCCGACGAAAATAGTAATTTCGGCCAGGAATAAACGGATCAGCACAGTTGTTTGGTGCTGATTTATTCCCCATTTCGACCGCAACTTTGAAGATGCCGCGGGTGTCCGGGTTGCGGCAACATTGGTGACAGCAGCGCATGCCTGCGGATGCTGGAGCGGAAATCAGAGAGGACTTCACCGATGACTGCCAACTTTGCTGACACGGCGACGGAGACCGAGGTGGCCGCGGTGCGCGCGGTCGTGGACGGCATCGCCGCGTCGTGGGCCGCCAACGACCCCGACGGGTTCGCCGACGCCTACACCGAGGACGCCAGCATGGTCCTGTCCGGCGACCGCTACTTCAAGGGCCGCGAGGTCATCCGGAAGATGACGGTGCACCAGTTCAAGGCCGCGCACCAGGGCACGACGCTGCTGCAGAACATCGTCGACGTCCAGTTCCTGTCGCCGGAGGCCGCCGTGGTGATCACCGATGGCGGCGTGCTCACCGACGGCGAGACCGAGCCGCACCCCGCGCGCGCCCTGCGGGCCACCTGGGTGATGGCCAAGACCGGCGAGGGCTGGAAGATCGCCGCGTACCAGAACGGCCGTCTGGCCGACCAGCCGCTGCAGGGCGAGTAACGGCTCGGCCGTGCCATCGCCGGCCTCGCCCGCTGGACACCTGACCCGGCGGGCCATCGCGAATACCGGCACGTCGCGGAAACGTCCACATCCGACAGCGGACGTCTCCGCGACGCGCCGTATTCCCACCCGCGGGATCAGCGCACCATGAGAGAGGTGAGCCGGCCCGAAGTTCTCTACCTTGCTGTTACGGCGCAGGGGCAACCGTCTATGTCGATAAAGGGAGAAAACCATGATCTTGGTGACCGGGGCGACCGGCACGGTCGGCAGAGAGGTCGTGCGGCAACTCGTCGAGGCGGGCCGCCCGGTCCGGGCGCTGACCCGGGACCCGGCCGCGGCCGCGGCCGTGCTCGGCGACGGGGTGGAGTTCGTCGCCGGTGATCTCGGCCGGCCGGAGACGCTGCCGGCGGCCGTCGCCGGCGCGCAGAGCGTGTTCCTGCTCTCCGGCGGCGGGCCGGAGACGCCGCTGCACGACGCGAACCTGGGGCAGGCCGCGGCCGAGGCCGGGGTCGGGCACGTGGTCAAGCTGTCCATCATCGGTGCCGAGTATGGGTTCACCGACCTGGTCAGCACCTGGCACCTGGCCGGCGAGCGGGCCCTGCGGCAGATCGGCGCCCGGCCCGGCGGCCCCGCCTGGACCTTCCTGCGCCCCGGCGAGTTCAGCTCCAACGCGCGGCTGTGGGCCGGCCCGGTCAAGGCCCAGGGCACCGTGTTCTGGTCGCAAGTGGACACTCCGGTCGCGGTCGTGGACCCGCGTGACGTGGCCGCGGCCGCCGTCGCGACGCTGCTCGAGCCGGGCCACGAGGGCCAGAGCTACCGGTTCGGCGGCCCGGAGGCGCTGACCGCCCGGGAACGCGTGGCGAAGCTGGGTGCCGCGCTCGGCCGGGAGCTGAACCTGGTCGACGTCCCGATCGCGGCCGCCCGCGACGCCGCGGCCAAGTCCGGCCGCCAGCCACTGGTCGTCGAGACGACGCTGGGCAACCTGACCCGCGAGGAGTTCCAGGTGCAGGCGGTGAAGGTCCTGCCCACGTTCGAGAAGCTGGTCGGCCGGCCGCCGCTGACCTTCGATCAGTGGGTCGCCGACCACATCGGAATCTTCCGCTGACCGCGGTCACCCGTGTGCTGTGCCGTGCGCTTGCCACCCCGCGCACGGCACAATCACCTCTCGGAGCTACTGGCGCGGCCGGGTCATGATGTCCGACCGATACCGGCGACGATGGCCTTGGTCATGATCGCGGTCGTGCCGACGACGTCGCCCGCCCGGCCGCGGCTGGGACTGTCCGTGGTGAGCACGTCACGCTCGCCGAGCAATTCGTCGGTCGCGGCGTTGAAGATCCATTCCGTGCGGACGAAGCCGTCGTCGCGGGCGACCGCGACGCCGCGGCGACCGGCGGCGTCGGTGGCGTCGGGCACGGAAGTGACCCCGGGGATCAGTGCGGCGGCACGGTAGAGCGCCGCGGTGATCTGCGGCGGCGCGGCGGATTCCCGGAGCATGTCGCCGATGGTGACGAATGCTTCCTGGTCGGGCGTGGAGCCGTGTCCCTTGGTCTCGGTGTAGATCCGGTCCAGCAGTGCGCGCGGGTCGGTTGGCAGGGAGGCGAGCAGCCGGTAGGTGGGCCTGTTCAGGCTGCCGTGATCCGGGCAGGAGCCGCCGCGATCGGTGATGTCCATGTCGACGCCGTTCTGACGCAGCAAGCTCTTCTCGCACAGGTTGGCGACCGGTATCCACACCTGCCGCGGTCGTGGCTTGCCCAGCCCTGGGGACGCGGGGTCCTCGTGCGGGTTGCCGTCCTTGTCGACGGTGGCACTGGAGCTCGTGAACGCCTGCATGGTGTCGACGTACACGTAGCTGGTGTCGGTCACCGCGGGCGAAGGTCGTTTGTCCGCGACGGCTGCGACACGTGCCAGCAGCCGGACCGCCGGCGAGTCCGCTGTCGCAGCGGGCGGTACCGGTACCGGAGTGGGATGGTTGACGGCGACGACGACCCCGACGGCGGTGGCTGCGACGACCGTGCCCAGCGCGGGCAGCAGGACTGTGCGGCGTAGGTGCCTTCGACGTGGTGTGTCGTTGTGGACGGTGCCGCGGGTTGGCGTGATCTCGCTCAAAACCAGCTCCTTGACCGCGTGAGTGCGACTGGCCGGCAGGTCACGCCGTGGGGGCGTCGGCAGCAGGCGAGCTACGTCGGTGACGATGTTCTCGTCGCGCCTGTGGTCAGTGCTCATCACGTGCCTCCTGTCCGGGCCAGGCCACGGTTGTGTGGCTGCCCTGTTCCTGTCCGCTCCCGCGATGGCGTTCCCGTGCGGCCGTGGAATCACGGGTCGCCCGCAGCTTCGCCCGAGCACGGGACAGCCGGGATCGCACGGTGCCCACGGAAATGCCCAGCGCCTGCGCCGCCGAGGCCTGGTCGAGCCCGGCCCACACCACCAGCGCCACGACATCCCGCTCACCGGGCCGGAGCCGCTCCAGCGCCGCCCGTGCCGCGGCCACGGCGTCGATGTCGTCGACCCGGTCGACCACATCCTGGGCGAAGTCCGGCGTCGGCGGGTCGGCGTGCAATCGGGTCAGCGCGGCCTGGTACCTGCGCGCGGCGCGAGTGGTGTTGCGTGCGACGTTCGTGGCGATCCCCAGCAGCCACGGCAACAACGACCCGCCCTCCGGCTCGACCTTGTGCCGCAGCCGCCACGCCTCCAGAAACGTCAGCGCCACCACGTCTTCGGCGGTCGACCACGACCAGGTCAGCCGGAAGGCGTGGTTGTACACCCCGCCGGCGTGGCGATCGAACAGCTCGGCGAACACATCGTGATCACCCGCGCGTACCCCGGTCCGCATTCTCATCTCCACACAACCGTCTGTCCGGCCATGTCCGGCACGTTCCCGTGAGGCCGGTCACACCGCAGGGCTGGTGGACAAGTATCCGCAGCTGCCGGTGACGCTTGCCCAGCCGGCTCATCGCGCGGAAGCGCCCCATGCGGTCCCGCACCGCCGTCCACGCCACGTCCGCTGCGGGGCGCTGGTTCAGATAGTCGGACGCGGGAGGAATGCGCGGGGTTCGCAAGGAAGTTCTGTTCGGCGGTACACGGATCGTGCGCGGCGGCAGTCTTCATAGTGATGGCTGACTACGAGGACTTCGTCCGGGCGCACCTGCCGCGGTTGCTGCGCTACGCGACGATGCTGACCGGGGAGCGGGAGCAGGCCGCTGACCTGGTGCAGGACGTGCTGGTCAAGGTGTACCGGCGGTGGTCGCGGATCAGCGACGCCGAGCACCCCGACCGCTATGTCCTGCGGATGGTGACCAACGACTACCTGTCCTGGCGGCGCAGCCGGGCGGCGCGGCTGATCGCCGTGGGCGACCCGCCGGACGAGGCGCGGCCGGAGGACTTCGCGTCGGACCACGCGGCACGCGAGGACATGTGGCAGCGCCTGGCGCGGTTGCCCCGGCGCCAGCGCGCGGTCGTGGTGCTCCGGTACTACGAGCAGCTCGCCGACGCCGACATCGCCGACCTGCTCGGCTGCGCCCAGGCCACCGTGCGGGCGCACGCCCGCAAAGCCCTGACGACCCTGCGACACGGCCTGCGCATCGACCGGATGGCCCAGGCGAAGGAGAGCTGATGGACATCGAGAACCTGATCAAGGACACCTTCACCGCCCACGAGCACGACGCCCCCGACAGCGACCAGGTGCTGGCGGCCACGCGTCAGCGCCTCGACCGCAGGCGCGCCGTGGTGAGCCGTCCGCTCGCGGCCGCCGCCGGGGTGGTCCTGCTCGCGCTGGCCGCGGTCGCCGTCGTCGCGCTGAACCGGCCCGCGCACGACGACCAGGTGGCCACGGGCGCCGGTCCGGCCGCCGTCACCGCACCGGCCAAGGCGGCCATCGCGGAGCTGGCCATGCCCTACTCGCTCGGCTGGCTGCCGCCGGGCAAGGCCGACTACCTCGCGCACCGGATCAACGTCGGTGGCAGCGCGGCGGGCTCCGACAAGCCGGTGTACGGCGGCGAGTACATGCTGACCGTCACGTCCGGGCGTCAGGTCCTGCTCGTGGACGTGCAGGAAATGCGGACGGTGCCGGTCGAGCAGGCCGCCTTCAAGTCCGGTCCGGGCCGGCCCGTCACCATCGGCGGGCGGGCCGGCGTGGAGAGCTCGCACTCCGGTGGCCCGGGCGGCTACGAGGTGTACCTGACCCACCCCGGTGGCGGCTCGCTGTACGTCAACGTCGCCGCCCAGCCGGGCAGCACGGCGTCGGCGCAGCAACTGATCGACGCGGGCCGCCGCGTCGCGGAGAACGTCGCCTTCCCGGGCACCACCACCGTCACCCCGGCGTTCGGCCTCGGCAAGCTGCCCGACGGCCTGCGGATGTGCGCGTTCGACGTCGAGCAGGGCGGCCCGGGCGGCTCGCGCACGAGCTACTCGGTGGGCACCTGCAGCACCGTGCCGCCGATCCAGGTGCGCATCGGCGAGGCCGGCCAGGTGCGCGGCACCGAGGGGCAACCGGTCCAGGGACACGCGACCCGCTACGTGGACGAGAACGGTTACCGCACGCTGTGGATCCTCAAGGCCGTCCACGACGCGCCGATCGCCGTCGCGGGCCCCGGCGCGCAGGCGGAGCTGTACGCCATCGCCGACCACCTCGTCCTTCCCCGCTGAGGTCCCGTGGGTCCTCTTCGGACGCGACCGAGGAGGATCCACGGTCGGCGATCAGACCGCTGCTGGTGCTGCCGGCAAGCCGGAGAACGCGCGGCCTCCGTGCCGAGGGGCATCAGCCGTTCAATCGTTCGGTTGAACGCAGCTTCCCTCTTCGGCGCGCCTGATCGCTCCGTCCGTGCGATGCGGTGACCGGCTCGGTCGCACCACAATGGCGGTGGCCCACGGCGCCTGGGCCTCGCATGGTCCCCCAGCAGAAAGGTTTCCTCGACGTGGCCACCTTCCTCAGCAGACGAAGTGTCCTTGCCGCCGGGGCGGGTGCCGCCATCGGCGTCGGCGTGGGTGCCACCTCGGCGTCGGCCTCGGCCGGGTCACCCTCAGGTGGCGGCTCCGAGGAGACCCGGACGCTCGACGAGCTCTACCAGGCCGCGCTGGCGGAGGGCGGCAAGCTCGTCATCTACGCCGGTGGCGACACCCCGACCCAGCAGGACGCGACCAAGGCCGCCTTCAAGGCCCGCTTCCCGGGCATCGACCTGACGCTGATCGTCGACTACAGCAAGTACCACGACGTGCGGGTCGACAACCAGTTCGCCACCGGCACCCTCGTCCCGGACGTCGTGCAGCTCCAGACCGTGCAGGACTTCGTGCGCTGGAAGGAACAGGGGCGCCTGCTGGGCTACAAGCCCGCCGGCTTCTCGAAGGTCCACGACGCGTTCAAGGACCGCCAGGGTGCCTGGGTCGCGGTTTCGGCGCTCGCCTTCAGCTTCATGTACGGGACGTCGGCGGTCGGGTCGGCAGCGCCGCGCACCCCGCTCGACCTCGTCGACCCGAAGTGGCAGGGGAAGATCGCGTCGTCGTACCCCCACGACGACGACGCCGTCCTCTACCTCTACACGCGCTACGTCCAGGCCTACGGCTGGGACTGGGCGGCGAAGCTGGCCACCCAGGGCGTGCGGTTCGCGCGCGGCAGCAACTCGCCGGGTGAGGCGGTGACGGCCGGGCAGGCCGCCATCGGCATCGGCGGCGCGGGCTCGCTGATCTCGCCCGCGTCGGCGCCCGTGCGGTTCGTGGTCGCCGACGGGCACCCGTTCATGGCCTGGGGCCAGCGGGCCGCGATCTTCAAGCAGGCGAAGAACCCGACCGCCGCCAAGCTGTACCTGAACTGGCAGCTGTCGCTCACGCAGCAGCAGGCGTCCTTCAACGGCTGGTCGGTCCGCACGGACGTCGCGCCGCCGGCCGGGCTGAAGCCGATCTGGGAGTACCCGAACGCCGACCTGGGCGGATTCCCCCGCTTCATGGCCGACCGCGCCGAGGTGGAGCGCTGGAAGCAGACCTTCGCGCTGTACTTCGGCGAGGTCAAGGGCGACCCGACGCCCGGCTGGCCCGGACTGCGCCCGGGCGCCTGACTTGACCTGAGCCACAACTTGACGTGAGCCACACCGGCATCGGCTAAGCTCCTGGATGGCACTGTCCTGATTGGATGATCCGTCCAGGGGGTTCGCCGTGTCCGACCACTCGCCGTCGTCGGCACGCGGAAGCCGGCTCCTGTGGCAGGTGCCACACCTCGTGTTCTTCGTCGTCGTCGGGGCCGCGATGGTCCGGCTGGTCAGCCTGAACGTCCCCCTGTGCTGGGAAATCGTCACCGTCAGTTCGGTGCTGGCCGTGGTGTACGCGGCCGGTCTCGCGCTGTGGTCCACAATGGGTGTCCGCGTCCGGTACGCGTGGGTCGCGGCCCTGCTCCTGCTGTGGACGGTCCTGGTCGCGCTGACCCCGCCGTTCCTGACCGTCGCCTACGTCTGGTGCGCCGTGCCGCTGGCGTGGGCGGTGCTGCGGGCGCTCGGACGCCGTGGCGCGACGGTCGCGGTGGCCGTGATCACCGTCGTGCTGGTCGGTCAGCTGACCGCGGCCACCGGCCGGTTCGACGCGGAACTCGTGCTGATCCCCGTAGCGGCCGTCTGGGGCACGGTGGCCCTGTACCGGGCGCTGCAGCAGGAGCAGCGCCGGGCCGGTGTGCTCGAGGAACGCGTGCGCCTCGCCCGGGACCTGCACGACACCCTCGCCCAGGAACTGGCCGGCAGCGTGCTGCTCCTGCAGGCGGCGGAGCGGAGCTGGGCCGAGCCGGAGGTCGCGCGCACCCGCGTTCGCGCGGTCACCGACCGGCTGAGCGCGGGCCTCGACGAGACCCGGCGGATCATCGGGGACCTCACGCCGGCTCCCGTCGCGGAGGCCGGGCTCGGGGGTGCGCTGCGGCTGCTGTGCGATCGCGCCCGGCAGGACGGAACCGCGGCCCAGGTGCGGTTCCGTTCGGTCGGAGCCGGCTGCCCCGGCCTCGACGAGCGAGCCGCCACCGCGCTGTTCCGGGTGGCGCAGGGCGCGCTGGCCAACGTCCGTGAGCACGCGCACGCCACGACCCTGCTGGTGACCCTGCACCACTACCCGGACCGGGTCGAACTGGACGTGTGCGACGACGGCATCGGCTTCGACCACACCGGCGACCCGGCCGGTCCGGGCCGGGGTGTCGGCCTGCCGTCGGCCCGGGCGCGGCTGCGGGAGCACGGCGGTGACCTCGAGGTCGACACCGCTCCGGGCCGGGGCACGCGGATCCGGGTCCGCGTCCCCGGCCGCCGGCGGTCCGGCCCGGTCGTGCCCGCGACCTCCGCGGCGGTCCGATGACGACCACTCCGCTGCGCCTGCTGATCGCCGACGACCACGCGGTCGTGCGGGCGGGACTGCGGGCCCTGCTCGACGGTGAGCCGGATCTCGAGGTGATCGCGGAAGCGGGCAGCGGCGAGGAGGCGGTGCTGCTCGCCACCGAGCTGGCCCCCGACGTCGTGCTGATGGACCTGCGCTTCGCGGGCACGGACCGCGGCATCGACGGAGCCGAGGCCGTCCGCCGGCTGACCGCCAAGGCGGCCGGGCCGGCCGTGGTGATGCTGACCAGCTACTCCGGCCGCGCGGACGTCGTCCGCGCGCTGGAGGCCGGTGCTCGCGGCTACGTGCTCAAGGCGGGGCCGCCAGAGGAGCTCTTCCGGGCCGTGCGCGAGGCCGCCGCCGGCCGCATCGGCCTCGCGTCGGAGGTCGTCGGGCACCTCGTCGGCCGGGTGGTCAGCCCGCCGCCGGAGCTGAGCGAACGGGAGCGAGAAGTCGTCCGGTTGCTGGCCGACGGGCACAGCAACCGCTCCATCGCGGAATCCCTGTACCTCAGCGAAGCCACCATCAAGACGCACCTGGTGCGCATCTACCGGAAACTGGGCGCCGACAACCGGGCGGCGGCCGTCTCCGAAGCGGTTCGCCGGGGACTGCTGGAACTCACCTGAGCGGTGAGCGGGTGACGCGCCGGCCGCGTTGCGGCCGCACCACCACTACCCGGCGCCCTGGGTGCTGAGGTCCGCCTCCGCCAGATACCGCGCCACCGGGCCCAGGGTCAGCATTCCGCTGGCGGCGCCGGCGTCTTCCGTACGGGCGTCCCGCAAGGCCGTCGCGGCCCGCGCGGCGACTCCGCGTTCGCCGAGGCGCGCCGCGGCGTGGGCGGTGAGGCACCACATCGCCTCCTGCAGGTGGTCGTGCGGTGGTTCCGGCGCGGCCGCGAGGGCGGCGCGGGCTTCCGCCTCCCGGCCCTGGGCGAGCAGCACGTGAGGCCGGGCCCAGTGAAGGTAGGGACCCCAGTCGAGGTGCTGGTCCGTGGGCGCGGCGCGATCGTGCAGGAGGCGCAACCCCAGCAGGGCGAGCGGGAACAGGCCGCGGTGCAGGCCCGGCATCCCGGCCGTCCGGAG